>NZ_CAWPKW010000066.1:0-14976 GCF_963888615.1 Brasilonema octagenarum UFV-OR1
CTCACGGCGACGGGCGTTCCCGATAGCCGTAAGGCGTGGCGTTAGCCATAGGGTGTGCCTGTGTTCCCTGTGCAAGTGCGTGCCCCCAGGGCGAACGGACTAGACCAGAAGGGTCATTTGTAAACTCAAAAGACAAAGGACTCATTCTTCAAAGCCAGTTTGCTTAACCAGGGAAATGTCTACACAACTGGCTACTCTTAGCTCTTAACTCTTAACTTTTTCACTGGCAGTCATTCTTCGGTCATTTTTAGAGGTAACCTGGTTAAATCTGGCAATTCTACTAACTCTGTTTCTGCGACTTGCTCCTTGATGTTGATAGGTAACTTTAACGGTTGACGTTCTTCTATCCAGCAACTTGCAACTGGCAAGGTTTGCTCTAATTCCTCCAATGGTCTTGGAATGACCATGACTGCGTTTAACTCTCCAATGCGTTCTGCTTCGTACATACCAGCTTCTACTGCCACCGCGACATTTGCCACCGACCCACGAATAATGGCTGTACACAAACCCGCACCAATTTTTTCGTAAGCTGCCAATTGGACATCGGCAGCTTTCAACATCGCATCAGCAGCTCCCACCAACGCTGGAAATCCCCTCGTTTCTACTAAACCAATTGCTTGGTTGCTCAGGCGGTTGTAGCTGTCTTGAGAAAGTGCACTCAGGCGGCTGTTGATAGGCAGTATCACTTCTAGGTTGGGATAAGGACGGGCAATGACCAAGCTAGAAACCAACTGACCAAATTGTTCAGCAGTTTGCACACCAGACTCTACCGCCAGACGTACATCAGCTATCCCACCCCTGACGATCGCAGTACAGTGACCACTGCCAATTTTTTCATATCCAATGAGGTGAACTCCAGCGGTTTTGAGCATCATATCCGCTGTACCAACCATTGCTGGAAAACTGCGGGTAGACACTAATCCCAACGCACTTTCACTGAGTGTGTCTCGACGGCGCGATGCCTGGATATTGCTTATAGACCTTTGACTGTATGCCTCCATTTCAATTCTCCAGGGTAGTCAATTGTTAGTTGCTTTTTTAATTGCTGACAACTTAACAATTAACACTTATTCAGGTTCACCGTCAGATATAGGTTTGTTTAACGACTGTTTATGGGGAAACAATGTAACTAGCAGCTTTTGTATGCTTTGTTGTCCATAAATGTAACTACTGATTTGAGAGTCTTGAGTGGAAACTGGTGGGGATAAGGAAGATGAGGAGGGAGATATGGCAGATGATTCCTCCTTGCCTGCCTGTCCTTTTTGTCTACCTGTCCCATTTTCTGACTCTGTAGTACTGAAAGTAGGGTTAGTTATGGATGATTCCTGGGTTGTTTGTTCGGTTTGTGTAGGAGATTCAGAAATACGGCGACTTGTATCTCCCAGAACAGAACCCGCAGGTAGGACTTGTCCCGGATCAACAGAACAATTAAAAATTGTTGTTGCTGCCCCAATACAAGCATTTGCCCCTATTCTACCTTTACCAACCATCAAAAGACCGGCTCCCAGATTTGCTCCTGCTTCTACCTCAAGTGTTCCTTCATGGACTTGGAGAATTGACCCCATACCAACACAAACACCCGAACCAATAATTATTTTGCTGTTTGGAGCTGCTTGGAGTATCACACCTGGTGCAAGTACTGCACTTGGATGAATTATCACCTCGCCACTTATATAAGAATCAAAGTCATAACTTGGGCGCAGTGGCGGCACAGACATGATATGTAACCTCAGAAGCCTTTGAATAGGAGGGAGTGAGGGAACCAGAGACTGAAGGAGTGGGAGAAGTTTTTCACCGCTCATTCGCTCCTGTTTCCCCTTGTCCCCAGTTCTTTTTGTTTGTTTGTGGTTTTGTCTTATGGCCGTTGGATAATTGTTTCCACTATCCGGCGTTTAGCTTTTGGCTCAATACCAATAAGTCGCACGTACTCCCCTTGGTATTGATCTAAATAGTTTTCTAATGCTGCTGCGGCTTGTTGTGCAGAACGAGTCTGAATTTGCCCAGCGCTTGACCACGAATTTATGCGAAAACGTCGCTGATCTACATGTTCTACGCTAATGTTATACCCACCATTGATGAGTTGCTGTAGCTGTTCTACTACATCGGAACTGAGGCGTTTACTGGTTGCTGTTCCTGTTGATGTGGCAGAATAATTTACTGGCACCCCACTAGCTGGCGCACTAGCTGTAGACTTATAACTGTCGGATGAGCCAACTGGACCGTTAGGACGTTGGATAATACTTTCTAATACGCGCCGTTTTGCCTTGGGGTCAATACCAATCAAGCGTACGTACTCACCTGGATGATTTTCCATACATTGTTCCAATGCGCTAACAGCTTCTCTTGTGGAAGTGACTTCAATGGACTGGCAGCTTTGCCATGAACCTGTACGGAAGCGACGCTCATCTACGTGTTCTGTACCAATTTTGTAACCAGAGCCAAGGAGTTGTTGTAGTTGGTCTACAGTTTCGCCACTGAGTTTACCACTACCACTGCCGTTGCTGTAGCTATTGCTGTAACTCTTATCGTTATAGCTTCTGTTTGTTTGATTGGTATGACCTTTGAAGTTAGTAGGCGGATTATTTACGACTCCATCTGGGCGTTGGATAATTGTTTCTAACACGCGCCGTTTACCCTTGGGGTCAATGCCAAAAAGACGAACGTAGTCGCCGCTGTGACTGGTCAGACAATCTTCCAAAGCTGCGATCGCATCACCAACTGATCTTGCTTCTATTGGTGTACAACTTTGCCAAGAGCCAGTACGGAACCGCCGCTGATCTACGTGTTCTGTACCAATTTTATACCCTTGATTTAACAGATAACGTACTTGTTCGACTGTTTCAACACCCAAGCTACTTCTTGCCACGTCATTACTCCTTTCAAACCCATTATTGCTTGTATAAGATTTTGTCAATTCCTTCCGAACAGTATTTATACACATACTATCCTCAGCACAGATGTAACCAGAGCGCAATGCCTGATTAATCCCAACCACATGATGAGCAAATTGTTTATCCTGTGCTTGCACATCTGGTAAGCGATCCGCTTGCTGCTGAGTCGTTATTATTGCTCCTGAAGGTACGTATTTACCTGATGGAATTTCCACATCTTGAATTAAAGCATGCATCATCACGATGCAACCTGCTCCTACTCTGGCGTTGAATACCGTGGAGCGAAAGCCAATGAAGGAATTTTCCCCAACATAAGCTGGTCCATGAATGAGCGCCATGTGAGTAATGGATGCATTGGTGCCAATCCATACAGAGTACTCATTTTGGTCATCACCAATGACTCGACCTTGCTCCAACCCATGAATCACGACACCATCTTGGATGTTGGTGTTTTCACCGATGTAAAAGGGTGTGCCTTCATCCGCTCTAATGGAAGTTCCCGGAGCAACCATTACATTTGCGCCTACAAATACATCCCCAATAATGTTGGAAAAGGGATGCACAAACGCTGTTTCATCGATGTTTGGCTCAGCTAAACTTTTTGACCACGGGGTTGGGGGTGCCGCCGTGCTGCGGACTGCCATCGCTAGATTCCTCCTCTGTTTCATTAGTCAAAAGTCATCTGTTTACAGTTAATGACCCAATGGGAAAGTCCAAAGGGAGAGCCAGTCGCCTGCACAAGAGCCAGTACTGTTGGCGTTTACCTTGCAAGAGCGTGTCGGTTTACGACGACGAGCGCGCCCCTATCCCTGCAGCACGGCTACGCTGATTGCGGGGCTAGCCGGCTCATAGGACTAGCTTCGCCATGAGAAACTGCCGAAAGGGTCTCCCAACTTGAGGCACCTATCCGTTGAGCCACTGCGTTGGTGAGGCAGTGCGCAGGCCACATGCCTAGGTCGGGAGAACGCGCTTGTGCTACAACGGGACGTCAGTTGCTACAAGTCGGCTGTGCCGACTTGTAGTATGTGGTGTGGTTTCCTCCAGGAGCAACTGCCGAACCCCGAACGGGTGAGTCCAGCACTGGAAGTGGGTCTCCCGACTTAGGCTGACTGGCGATCTATGCCTGCGGCACACCATTCGGCTATCGCAGCGAGACTGGAAGTCTCCCCGGATAGCCCTCCGGGTATCTCAATAGCCCTGCCTTGCCCGTACTCGGGTTTACCAGACGCGCTCGTCCCAAGCTCCCCAAGTAGAGCAAGTGGCGTGACACGCGCTGCGGGACAAGGGACGCCAGAGCCGGCACGAGGGAAATTATCAAAACAGGGCGCGCTACCTTGCCAGTCCCCAACGTGGGGAAATGTCGGTGCATAGCCTTGGCTCACTAATGACTCATAACTATCATGACTATCTATACTGGTCTTTTTTGCTGTAAATCACGCGGTCTTGAACGTGGATTGTATCAATTATTGCCACTACGGCAGCGTCTACTGGACGTTGTTCGTTACCCATAACTTGACGGGCGGCACTACCACGACTAATAAGTACCCACTCATCTATTCCCGCACCCACACTATCAGCGGCCACCTCGTATTCTGGCAAAATTTGTCCTTGTTCATCTACTAATTGCAACAGCAGTAGCTTAGTACCTCGCAGAGTTGGATCTTTTTGAGTGCTCACTACTGTGCCGCGAACTTTAGCAATTTGCATTACACGTTATGGTCTTCTGTTGCCGAAGGGACGAATTGCGTTCACATTCTCCCGGAACTGTTCTACATCTTCTGTATAACGAATTGGTAGCACGTATTCCAGGTTTTCGTGAGGACGAGCAATGATGTGGGTAGACAGCACTTGTCCACCATTGACTCGCTTGACTGATTCAACCCCAGCAGCAACTGAAGCTTGTACTTCAGAAACGTCTCCCCGTACAATCACGGTTACGCGACCGCTACCAATTTTTTCGTAGCCAACTAAAGTCACGCGGGCGGCTTTTACCATCGCATCTGCTGCTTCTACTACCGCAGGAAACCCTAAAGTTTCTACCATTCCTACTGCAATTGACATAAGTTTAAATCCTTTGTTTTTAAGATTTGAATACAACCAAAGCCCAATACGACAACCCCAACAATTTCAGATTTTTCAAGCCGTCAGCAGTTGGGCTGTTGGCTGAAAGCTTGATTCGTTCTTCAGTTGCTTTTTGCCGCTTAATCTAAGCCTTGCACTGAAGAATGAATTTCCAAAATTGCTAAGTACGGAACTGCTCCACGGCTTCGGTATAACGAATTGGCAGAACATATTCCAGGTTTTCGTGAGGACGGGCAATTATGTGAGTGGACAGCACCTCACCGCCATTCACTCTTCTAGCTGCTTCCACTCCAGCAGCAACAGAAGCTTGCACTTCAGAAACGTCTCCTCGGACAATCACAGTCACCCGAGCGCTACCGATTTTTTCATACCCTACTAGAGTAACGCGAGCGGCTTTCACCATCGCATCAGCAGCTTCAACGACTGCCGGAAACCCTTTTGTTTCAATCATTCCAACCGCAATTGGCATCGCATAACTCCCACAAATTTAGTGCAATATGTACTCTCAGGTGAAAATTTTTCTACGGGGATGCTCATCTTGAGATCTAAAACCTTTCCCAAATTAAGCATAGAAAAGCTTGGCGTCCCTGACAATATAAATTACCATAATAGTTTATAATAAAGTCAATTAATAAAAATTAATATTACTGGATAACGACAATTCTGCTCAACCGAACTTCATAGATTCCTAGAGCAGACACTTCTGTTTTATAATTTTTTTATACTATCTGCAGCAAACAGGTTAATAAAGGTGCAAATTCTGCCTCAAGAGGAATGACGCGAAACTTAAGGAGTGTTAGGACAGTTCTTCCTTGGCTGTTACTCTTTGTAAAGACAATCAGAAAAAAGTATATAATTTTTGATTATCTACCTGCTCAACTAGATGATTTGAGTTATCAGATTATGCTGTAAGAATAAAAACAAGTAAGGATAATAAAAAAGATATTATGAATTGTATGAGATTTTTGTTTGTGTTTGAGATACAAACAATGAAATAATTAATAATAAAAAAAATAATGTTTAAAAGTAGAGAATAGGAGAAATCATTTCCTAAACTGAAAAAGTAATTATTAATCGGAGCAAAAAGGAATATTTGAATGAATCAGATTCTGTTTTCAACAAGTTGGTGTATACCTTTTTATGGGTTAATGGGTGCCCTGTTAACTTTACCGTGGGCAATAGGATTAATTCGGCGCACAGGACCAAGACCAGCCGCTTATATCAACTGGCTGGCAACCTTTTTGGCTTTTCTCCACAGCTTGTTCGTATGCGTTGATATTTGGAATACAGAATCACAAACTTTTTTGTTTACCTGGTTCCAAGCTGGGGATTTTGACTTATCCTTTGCTTTAGAAGTTTCGTCAATTACTGTAGGGACAACAGTTTTAATTACAGGGTTAAGTTTACTGGCATTAACTTACGCCCTTGGTTATATGGAAAAGGACTGGGCGATCGCACGTTTCTTTGGGCTGATGGGATTTTTTGAAGCAGCGCTGTGTGGCTTAGCTATCAGTGACTCTTTATTTCTCAGCTATGCCCTTCTGGAAATGTTAACTCTTTCCACCTATTTGCTGGTCGGTTTCTGGTATGCTCAACCCTTAGTCGTCACAGCAGCACGAGATGCATTTTGGACCAAGCGAGTGGGAGACTTGTTGCTGCTGATGGCAGTTGTGACACTTTCCACCCTAGCAGGTAGCTTGAACTTTTCTGACTTGTATGAATGGGCGCAGACGGCAGATTTAAATTCAACAACATCAACTTTGTTAGGTTTAGGGCTGATTGCAGGACCTGCGGGTAAATGCGCTCAATTTCCGCTACATTTGTGGTTAGATGAGGCAATGGAAGGTCCCAACCCAGCTTCAGTGATGCGAAACTCTTTGGTGGTGGCTGGTGGGGCGTATGTGCTGTTTAAACTACAACCAATTTTAGCGCTGTCGCCAGTTGCATTAAATGCTTTAATCATCATGGGTACAGTCACCGCAATTGGTGCATCGTTAGTGGCACTGGCTCAAATTGACATCAAACGAGCAATGTCTCACTCCACAAGTGCATACATGGGGTTAGCGTTTTTGGCAGTCGGGATGCAGCAAGGAGGAGTAGCTTTGATGCTGTTGCTGACTCATGCCATTGCCAAAGCACTCTTATTTATGAGTTCTGGAGCAGTGATATTTACTACCAATACTCAAGATTTAACCGAAATGGGGGGTCTGTGGTCAAGGATGCCAGCAACCACCACAGCTTTTGTTGTCGGTTCTGCTGGAATGGTGACACTGCTACCACTAGGAAGCTTTTGGGCGATGTTAGGATGGGCTGATGGCTTGGCTTTGGTTAGCCCTTGGGTCATTGGTGTGTTAGTGGTGGTCAATAGTTTGACGGCATTAAATTTGACACGCCTATTTCGCTTAATATTTTGGGGTCAGCCACAACCAAAGACCCGTCGCACTCCAGAAGTCGGTTGGCAGATGGCATTGCCAATGGTAACGCTGACGGTAATGACCTTGTTATTACCCCTGATGCTACAACAATGGTATCTCTTACCTGATTGGGAAAGTATAAATTGGATTGTCGTGACATTGTTAGTATCCTCTGGAGTGCTGGGGATAGGGGTAGGGTCTAACATCTATCTGCACAAAGCTTGGTCGAGATCTAGAGTTCTTACTTGGAGATTTTTGCAAGACTTGTTAGGTTATGACTTTTACATTGACCGACTTTATCATGTGACAGTCGTTAGTATAGTCGCGCTGCTTTCTAAAATTTCAGCATGGAGCGATCGCTATCTGGTAGATGGTTTCATTAACTTAATTGGGTTTGCAACAATTTTTGGTGGACAAACCTTAAAGTACAGCATTTCTGGTCGTTCTCAAGGATACCTATTGACAATCCTTGTAGGCGTTAGTCTCCTAGGTTTTCTCGTCAGCTGGTCATTAGGCTTACTGAATATCTTGCCATTCTAATCCCTTGTTCTGTGTTCACCTTACCTACGTTGTTGCCTATGCTCAGTATTTTGCTTTTGATACCGTTACTAGGTGCGGCTTTACTCGGTTTCTTGCCTTTTGGCATAACAGCAAAACTTTCTCGTAAAGTCGCTTTGGTTGTTGCGAGTATCGCTTTCTTGTGGACTATAGTCATTGCAAGCCAGTTTAATCCTGGGGAAATGAATAAACAGTTCACCGAATTCCTACCTTGGATAGATGCGTTAGGATTAAATTATTATCTTGGAATAGACGGTCTGTCATTACCTTTGCTGCTATTAAATGGCTTGTTGACTTGGATCGCCATTGACAGCACTGACGAAAATATTTCGCGTCCTCGATTTTATTACAGTTTGCTCCTGCTGTTAAACGCTGGCGTGACTGGAGCCTTCATGGCACAAGATTTACTGCTATTTTTCTTGTTTTACGAAATCGAACTGATTCCCCTGTATTTCCTGATTGCGATTTGGGGTGGTGAACGGCGCGGCTATGCAGCGACTAAATTTTTGATTTACACCGCTGTTTCTGGGATAATGATTTTAGCAAGTTTTCTGGGCATGGTTTGGCTGAGTGGAGCTTCTAGCTTTGCTTTGGATGCCTTGAATACTAGCGTTTTGTCTGTAGAGACACAAGTCTTACTCTTGCTGGGAATATTAATTGGTTTTGGCATCAAAATTCCCTTAGTTCCTCTGCATACTTGGTTACCAGATGCTCACGTTGAAGCTTCCACACCAATTTCTGTATTATTGGCTGGGGTACTGTTGAAGTTGGGAACTTACGGCTTACTCCGGTTTGGGATGAACTTGTTGCCGAATGGTTGGAGTTATGTATCTCCCGTTTTAGCAACGTGGGCAGTTATCAGCGTGCTGTATGGTGCATCGTGTGCGATCGCCCAAAACGACATGAAAAAAATGGTAGCATACAGTTCCATTGGACACATGGGCTTTGTGCTTTTAGCCGCCGCAGCTGCAACACCTTTGAGTGTCTTGGGATGCATCATGCAAATGATTAGTCACGGCTTGATTTCAGCCCTGCTGTTTTTATTAGTAGGGATTGTCTATAAAAAAACAGGAAGCCGTGATTTAGGAGTTCTTCAGGGACTCCTCAACCCAGAACGAGGTATGCCTGTGATTGGAAGCTTGATGGTTTTGGGAGTAATGGCTAGCGCTGGTATACCGGGAATGGTGGGATTTATTTCCGAATTTATCATTTTTCGGGGCAGTTTCGCAGTTTTCCCAGTCCAAACTCTATTAGCGATGATAGGTACCGGCTTAACTGCTGTTTACTTCTTAATTCTCATGAACCGTGGCTTTTTCGGGCGTTTGTCTGCACAAGTCGTCAATTTGCCACGTGTCTCTTGGGGCGATCGTATTCCTGCTGTCGTTTTAGCTGTGCTGATTGTGATTTTTGGAGTCCAACCCAATTGGCTTGTGCGTTGGACTGAACCGACAATGACGACGATGGTTAATATACCAACCCCAGTGGCAACGGTATCGTTTGTTAAGGAAAAAACCAAAACTTAAAAGACTGTTCTTAGGTTTGTAAGATGTGCCCAAATGCATACTACAAACCTAACTTTTAAATATGTATTTTAAGTAGGAGATATAGCAATGGTAAACATAAAAGATAAACCTGTTAACTATCCATTATTTGAATATATCGAGCGATTAGAGTCAGGAGGGGCATTACTTCCTGATACCGAAGAAAATGTGATAGAAGTCGTCGGTATTCTGAAAAGTTACGGCATCGTTTTAGATGCCTACTCTAAAAATCTCATTTATGTTGCTGAACATCAATTTTTAGTATTTTTCCAATTTTGGAAATACTTTAATGGAGACTTTTCTTTTAAGAAACTATTTCGGCATTGGTGGCATGACAGAATTAATTATGAATATGCCGAATATTGCATGAAAGGGATGATATGGCATGGTGGCGGTGGGTTGGATCAATACTTAGATTCAAAAGAATTTGAAGAAAGAGCGCAAGCTGTTATTGCAGCAAAATTTAAAAATAATCCTATCATCAAGGGAGTTAACCAACTTTTCCCTGATTTCTTAACAGAACAGTTGCGTGTCAGTTCTTACTCCACGGGTTTAGGTCAATTTTGGCGTGTGATGGCTGATATTTTCCTCACTTTATCAGACCGTTACGATCAAGGTGAAATTAAATGTATTCCTGATGTTGTAGAACACGTCAAAGCAGGTTTGGTAGCAGATGCCAACAAGCCTATTACCTACGCCGTTAAAATTCGGGATAAAGTTTACGATATCATTCCTAAATCTGCTGGTTTGACATTTCTTGCAGATACAGCAATCCCTTATGTAGAAGCAGTTTTCTTCCGGGGAACCGCTTTTCATGGCACAGTTTCATATAATGCCCAAGCTTATCAAATTCCCGCAGATCAATCTCGATTTCAATATGGTGCTTTGTATGCCGATCCTTTACCAATTGGCGGTGCGGGTATTCCTCCTACCTTGTTGATGCAAGATATGCGTCATTATCTTCCAGATTATTTGCACGAAGTTTATCAGCGCAGTCGTCGGGGAGAAGATGATTTGCGAGTTCAAATTTGTATAAGTTTTCAAAAGTCGATGTTCTGTGTGACTACAGCAACGATTTTGGGACTTATGCCTCATCCAGTGGATACTCAAAATCCAGATGAGCAAAAAATGAATCGAGTCTTTCTGCAAAAGTGGCTTGATAGGTTAAAGACTTCGCGTTTAGAACAGGTGAACGATCAATCTAATTTTTGTCTTATCTCTGTACCTAAGATGATGTAGATGGCAAGATTTTGGTTTTGAGTTTTGGAACTGCAGATGGACGCAGATAATTTATCTGTGTTTGTCTGTGTTTGTTTTAGGAAAGGGCTATGCATTCTTGAATCTGTGTCTGATAGTTGGGTGCAAGCTATAAAAGATGTATATCCTTTTCAAAAGCCACAACCTGAATAAGCTGGAAAATTTTTCCTGTGGGATATGTTAGACGCAAACCATTACGCATCTTAATAACCATTACCAGAGGAACTTATTAGATGAGAATTAGAGGAATTAAACGCGGTCAAACCATTGAACTATTAGACTCAGTGGATAGTATACCAGATGGAGCATAAATTATTGTTGATTTAGAACCTTCTTCCACTAAACATGTTGAAGTTCAAAAGCCTCTAACAGATGAGGAGAGATTAGAAAGACTCAATCAATTGTTTGGAGTTTGGAAAGAGCAACCTGAGTTAATAGAAATTTTTGCTGAAATTGATAAAGAGCGTCATAGTTATAAAGGGAGAGTGATAAACTCAATTGATAATTCAGATAATATCTAATGTATTTGCTAGATACTAACATTAAAGTGTCCGTTACTGTACTCTACCCACAATTTGTCTATGATTCTCAAGTCTTCACAGGGAAATTGTCGGATGTCCTCTAATTCTAGGTAACCTTGTTTTTCTCCCCCAGCCACCTCAAGCATAACTTTATTAGTTTCCTCGTCAGCTTCTTTCCACTCACCTGCTGCAAGGTAGTAAGCTAGTTGTGCGTAGCGAGTTGGTACTTGAAACCGGATGAGCCGAATTCCTTCTTTATCAGCGTACTTTTTATCTTCTTCGCAGGGATGTTGTTGCTTTTCTGCCTGTGTCGCTGGTTTATAGCAGATTCCCGGTTCTCCCAATTCTTTACGAGTTCTTAAGCTAAGCCAAGCACAAAAACGATTAGCATCCCAAAAGTTGATGTTAGTGATGGGTTGTTCAACGTCTCTTTTGTTAGCAGGAGTGGTGGGAGAGTTGGTGGGAGAATTTGTTTCATTCCAAAAGAGTTGATATTCTGCATGAGTGATGTAACTGGTATCAATTTCACGATTGCTCTGGCTCAAGTCATGATTTAATTCATTTAGGCGAGAAGCAAGTCTGACTTCCGCCGCCAGGGTAAATTCATCTAGTTTCTCAGACTTTAGTCCTTCTTCAAACTTCTTTTCTAGCTGTTGTCGCACACTTTCAGAAGAAATTTGTTCCGCTTCTTTCTTGCATTGATAAGCAAGCGTAAGTACAGGAACTGTTGCATAATTCAAAGCAGCTTGACTTAATATCATCACGCGTCATGCGTACTAAAAGGTTGCCAATCTCTTGCTGCTCCAGTGGGTTCACCCCTGGTTGCTGAATGATATTCTGAGAAATATCACCAACGGTTTTCGGCGCTATTTTCAATGGAACAAAGAGATTTTCCAGTAGCAAAGTTTCTTGATTGATTCCCTGAGTTTCATACTCTCGACAGTCAAACTCCAGTCGTTCATAGTATTTGCCTTCAAAGTGAGAAGTCAGCTTTGCCCACAGATTCTGAAGTAGAATTTCAGCGTTGTTTAATATCCAGTCCAGTAATTTGTCAATGCGTGGAGCGATTTTGTTACCAATTTTAATGACAAACCAAACAGCAACAGCTGCAAGCAAGCAAAGCCCAGTATTTCGCAATTCTGATTTTAGTGCGAAATGAACTGCAACTACAACCAAACCTCCAGGAGTTATTAAACTAACGGGTTTGGAATTAAGAATATTCCAAAAATTCTCCAGCGTCAGGGGAGTGTTCTGGTCTTGCGAGTTTTCTGGCATTTTACGCTTGGTGATGAAAGCCTGTTGATACCAGTGTATGCGACGCTTAGCTGCTGCGCAAAGCTAGTTTGCAGGGTGAGCGATAAGCCGGAGGCTTTAGCTTGTGCGTATCGCGCGATAAACCAGGCGAAGTTCCTGTGGTGAAACACTAGTCAAGAAAAGCTGATCATAACACCGCGCATCCGCTTAACCTCACCCTGCCCTATCGAGCATCCCTCACGCCAGGTGCTACAACGGGGGGAACCCCCCGCAGTCGCCACAACGGTCAAAGCTCGTCGGGGGAAGCTTCCCCCGACAGACTTTGGGGGAACCCCAACGCCAGATACCAAGTGAGGGAAACCCTCCTGCAGTACTGGCTCCGCAAGGCGCTGCTCTCCGCAACGCACTGGCTCTCCTTCAAGGAGAGGGAAAGATTTTAGCGTAGCTAAAAGCGAGGGTGAGGTAAATAGCGATCTGGTGTGTATACGGTTAAGCGTTTTTTCCACGTTTTTCCTTCGACAAGGAAAATGCTTTGCATCCTCTTTTGTCGATTTGTCTAGCTCATGCTTTTAAGTGGAAAATATGCAAAGCCGTAGAAATCAGGGTTAGGAAAATCACAAAACCAATGGCATCCAGCATTGTTGTCACTAAAGGTCCACTCACCAAAGCGGGATCAAGTTTTAGTCGCTTCAAGCCCATTGGTAGTAAAGTTCCTAAAGTGACAGCCACAAGAGTATTTGTTGCCATGACTGTTCCTGCAACTAACGACACCCAACGTTCTTGAGGTGGTGCCCAAATCAAGGAAAGCATAATCATAGTCAGTCCTAGTGCTACCGCTGTACCCAGTCCTGCTTGAAGTTCCTTACGGAGAATTTTGAAAGTATCCTGGGGTGTTAGTTCTCCAACACCAAGTCCACGAATTGTCACAGTTAAGGTTTGAATGCCTACAGTACCGCCTGTGTTGGAGAAAAGCGGCATAATCACAGCCAGCACTGGCACCATTTTTATGGTCTCCTGAAAGGGGGCGATCGCACTAGACGCCCCAATATAAAGCAACATAACTCCAAACAGCCACGGTAAGCGCTTGCGAAGAGTTACCAAAGGAGACGAAAAAGGCTGTTCATCACCGCCACTCACACCTGCGAGTTTTTGAATGTCTTCTGTGGCTTCTTCTTCCAAAATATCGACCACATCATCAATCGTGACAATACCCACCAGTCTCTCTTCTCGATCAACCACAGGGACAGCGATTAAGTCGTATCGCTTCATGATTTGGGCAACTTCTTCCTGGGGCATTTCTGTTCTGACTTTGATGACGCGAGTGCTAGCGATATCTGTGATCAAAACCTCAGGAAAGGTAAACAGTAGCTGTCGTAGGGAGACAACACTCATCAGCGTGCGGTTATCGTCTGTGACGTAGGCATAGTAAATCGTCTCCTTGTCTTCATCCTGACGGCGGATTTTACTTAAAGCCTCTCCAACAGTTAACCCATCTCGCAACCGCACGTATTCAGTTGTCATCACGCGTCCAGCGGTGCCTTCAGCATAGCCGAGAATCGTTGCTGTTGCTTGCCGTTCTTCTGGACTTAGTTCTTGCAACAGACGTTTGACAACCCCAGCCGGTAATTCATCAAACAATTCTGCGCGTTCATCCGGACTCATCGCCTCGATGATTTGTGCAACTTGAACATCATGCAAGGAATTTATGATTTCTTCCTGTACTTCCGCAGGCAGATATTCAAATACATCAATAGCTTGATGTTTATTGAGTAAACGGAATGCGATCGCCCTGTCTTGTTTGGGCAATTGTGTAATGTACTCTCCCACATCTACGGGTTGTGTACTATTCAAATCCAACTTGAGTTGGTTTAAGTCGCCAATGTCAAAAGCCGAATTGCGAACATCTTCTAAGAGCATGATAAAACCTCCGAATGCCTCCCCCGCGCTGGGAGACAAACTCGCCAGATCAGAGGAGGTTAGTACTGCCGTCTTGTGGACTTTTGTCCATAAAATCTCAGAAATTCAACATCGATTACCAATACAATGGCATCGCTAATTAATAATCCTAACCTGGAACAGTGTAATCTGGTAGATATCAAAAGTCAGAAAAAGAAAGTTCTATTCCACTTGAGTTGAATTTTTTCTCACCCTGATGCCTATTGATTTCTGTAGATTTTACTACTCTGAGTGTCTGTGTCAAGCGTACAAGTTTCTTTTAATGGAAATTTTTTTAAGTAAAAATATTTACTGTCGGCTACTCATAACATGATTTGTCTGGCAAAAATTTTTACTTTTGGCTGTGATCGCAAAAACTGCATTTGCGTACTTTTTCCAGATTCATTCTTTTTTTGTATTTTTTGTTACATTTTTCGCTAAATTTTATAATTAGAAGAGCACAAATTTTAGAACACCGATTCACTAATCCCAAAAACCCGGTTTCTGTTACTGGGAAGACCGA
>NZ_CAWPKW010000067.1:0-14665 GCF_963888615.1 Brasilonema octagenarum UFV-OR1
TCACAAAGTAGAGACGCTTAACAGTGAACAGTGAACAATTGATCACTGGTAACTGGTAACTGATAACTGATAACTGATAAAAATGTACCTAGTTTCACAAAAATCAAATAGGATTGTTATATAAAAAAATCACGCATTTGCTCATTTAAAAGAAAGAAAACCAGTAATAACAAGTAGTCTAGTTCTTAATAGCTTATGCTTGTGTTTGTCATACCCCTGAAAAGTCCGCAAGCCTCTAAATCTTGGGAACTTGTAACCAAGTTATTTGAAAGATGCATCAAATCAGTTTGCCATCAAACTTCCTCAAATTATCGGGTTATTGTTGTTTGCCACCAAAAGCCAAAAATTGAATTTGATCATCCCCATCTTACATATATCGAAGTTGATTTTCCACCTGCAATTAACGAGCCAGATACCTTCTCTAGAGGGCATACCGACAAAGGGCGAAAAATTTTGAAGGGATTAATCCATGCTCAAGAATTTTCCCCATCTTATACTATGACTGTGGATGCTGACGATTGTGTCAGCAAGTATTTAGCAGAATTTGTTAATCAAAATCATCAGAATAATGGTTGGTTTATAAATAAAGGTTACAAATATCAAAACGAAAGTGATGTTATATATGTCAAAAGAAGAAACTTTTATAAAATGTGTGGCTCTTGTAATATTCTCAGGTACGACTTAAATAATCTACCTGAGAATCCAGAATATAACCGTGGATATGGTTACTATAAATTTTATATAGATCATGAAAAAGTCCGAGAAACTTTGGCGAAAGATGGAAATCATCTTCAGCCATTACCGTTTGCTGGTGCAGTTTATATTATTGCCACCGGAGAAAATCTTTATTATGGAACAAGCCAGTTAACATTTAGCATATTTAACCGTAAAACCTTAAATCCATCAATTCGCGAAGAATTTAATTTGTACCCGTTGAATTTATAGGAATCCAGTTTGGTTATGTTCGCACTTCCTGGCGTCTTTCCTGCGGAAACCCCCTCTCTGGCACTACCTCTCCCCAGTCCTGCCTCCGTTACAAACATGGATACAAACCTTTTTTCCTTGATGGGCACTCGATCCACCTATGTTCAAAGTAGCTTGCCGTTGGCATAGGATTTTCCTCTGCGTCACACCGTTCGGCGATCGCGCTCTAGGCGTTGCTCTTACACCCCTAGTTCTTGACTGACTGCAATTTTTGGATAAATAAGACACACACAGAGATTCTCAAGAATCATTTAGGACTGCTATATTCAAAATAATATGTAAAAAAAACATCTATAGCTAGTGACTTTATGCGCATATCTACAGCAACGCCATGCTGACAGCAAAGTTAAAATCCAACAAATACAAAAAAGCAAAAAAACAGAAGGGTCAGGAAACTCCAACTCTTAGCCTCAAAGAACGTTTAGCCCAAAAGCGTAAAGCTGCACAACAGCGCAAAGAATTCACCAATTTTTTAACGACTGCTGCTTTTGGCGGTATCTTCTTTGGCATTCTCATGGCTTTTGTTGGTGGAATTAAGGCAGCAGTTCCAGGTTTATTGGGAATTGTGACTATCGCTTTGTCTTACAAATATCCCCGCCAGGCCCTTTTTGCTTTTCTTATTTACGTGCCGTTTGCGGGTACTATTACTTACTACCTCGGCAATAGTCCCATACTCCAATTAGCAAAAGACTCGTTTTATATTCCAGCGCTGATTGGACTTTGGCAAATGTGTCGAAAACAGCGATTACCCCTAATCGTTCCCCAAGCTATTAAAACTCCACTGTTTATTTTGTTAGGTATATGTTTACTAACACTAGTATTTGTTAATGGAGCGCAGCAGCTTAACCCATCTTTAACTCAATTATTAAACGATACAACAACAGAAATACCCATAGGCGTGGGGATACTCGGTTTAAAAGTCTTGTTGGGCTATGTACCCTTGATTGGTTGCGCTTACTATCTCATTCGCAATCAGCGGGATTTCCTATTTTTATCGCGCCTGCAAATTGTGCTTATATTAGCGTGCTGTGCGATGGGATTAATTCAATACGTATTACTATCGAAGGGGATATGTCAAGGCACAAGATTCTTAGAAGGAGCCGCCCAATTTAAAGCATCAATCGAAGCGCGATGTTACTTTGGTGGTTCTCTGATTTATAGTCCCGATCAAGGGATAATTCGTCTACCAGGAACTTTTGTTGCGCCTTGGCAGTGGGGATGGTTTTTGATTTCCAGTATCTTTTTTGCCTTTGCTTCCGGCTTTAGTGATCCTTCTAGAATCTGGCGAGTTCTCAGTCTCAGTTCTATGGCAGCAGTTATGATTAATGCAATTGTCTCCGGGCAAAGGATAGCCTTAGCATTGGTACCTCTGTGCTTCGTAGTTTTGCTATTGCTGACTGGTCAAATTCGCAACCTCAAACGGTTTATGCCCATAGGAGTGGGACTGGCGATGATTTTGGGATTTGCGATCATCAAAAACCCTGAGATTTTCCAACAAAGGACAGCAAGTCTGAATGAACGTTGGGAAGCTTCCCCACCCCTAGAATTTATCACGCAGCAATTTGCCAACGTTTGGAGAAATTTAGAACCGCTAGGACATGGGTTAGGGCGCGCCACTAACTCTGCTCGTGTGCTAGGTAGCACCAGACTAATAGAAACTTACTATCCTAAAATAATATATGAAATTGGACCGTTGGGATTACTGGGATTTTTAGCTTTAGTCACGACTTTAACAATCGTGTGTTTCCAGACTTATCGTTCCATCAGAAATCCTAATCTCCGCAGTTACGCAGCTGCTTTGTGGGTGTTCATATTATTTATTAGTTACAACACCTATTATTATCCTCTTGATGTCGATCCAATTGCTGTCTATTACTGGTTCTTTGCTGGAGTGCTGTTAAAATTACCAGAAATAGACAAGCAAGAAAGACTCCAACAAGCGCAGGTAAAAAAGAAACAGGGTAAGAAGAATAGGGGGAAGGGAGTGAGGGAGAGAGGGATAGAGGAAGCAGGGGAGAATAGTTTTTGACTACTCCCTTTCCGCCAGAAGAATACCTAATTTAACGAACCGCCAAGACGAGCCAGCGCCGTGCGGGGGTTCCCCCCCGTTGAGGCGACTGGCGTGCCAAGGACGCCAAGAAAATCAAAAAGAAGATAGGTAATCTTGCACCGGCAAGAGAGTAATGACTAATGACTAATGACTAATGACTGATGACTATTAATATGAATTTACCTTTAATTTCTGTTATTGTCCCGACGTACTGTCGTGAAGAGCCACTGCGCGATAGTCTTGCTGATGTTTTGAAACAGGACTACCCAAATTATGAAGTTTTGGTTGTGGATCAAACTCCAAAACATCAAACCGAAACGGAAGCTTACTTACAAGAGTTAGCCACAGCTAACAAAATAAAGTGGTTTCGTTTGAATTGGGCAAGTTTGCCTGGGGCGCGGAATTATGCAGTGCGGCGTGCTGCAGGTGAAATAATTTTATTTATTGATGATGATGTGCAATTAACCCCTGGATTTTTAGCAGCCCATGCGAAAAACTATTTAGAAAAACCAGAAGTGGGGGCTATTGCTGGACGGGTATTTGACAGAATGAAATTAGGTGACTCTGGGGGAAATTTACAGATTTCATATCTTCCTCCCCAGGCAATGGATCCAGGAATTGCTTGGTATTATATCGATTTGGTACATACAATTAAGCCCCAAGAAGTTCTAACAGCAAGGGGTTGTAATATGTCCTTTCGTCGCGAAATTTTTACCAAATACGGTTTGAAATTTGATGAAAGGTTTCGTGGTAGTGCAGTGCGAGAAGAATCTGATTTTTGTTTAAGGTTGCGGCAAACAGGATATAAAATTTGGTATGACCCAGAAGCAGATTTGGTACATTTAGGAGAAGAGACGGGAGGTTGCCATGATATTAGTATGCGCTCTCTCCAATACCAACTCACTTTTTACCACAACCATTTCTTAATGGGGCTGAAAAACCTCACCACTACTCAAGCTTTACGCCTTTATGCTCGTTTATTTGACTGTCATGTCCTTGGACATCCTCCTTGCAACAAAAGCGGTTCACCCATCAAAATTGTGACTCGTGGCGTTTTCTTCTTTTTGGGGTTTTTAAAAGCCTTGGGTACTGTCATTCAATCAATTTGGAATGATGGTCAAATTTACACTCACATGGATGAGCAAGTTAAGATTATTTAACCGCAGATTGACGACGCGGATCTGTGCAGATACATGACAGATTTATCTGCGTTCATCCGCGTGCATCTGCGGTTGAAAATAAAAAATGACAAATTCTGAGATATCAATGAAGATTTTAGTAGCAAGCCACACTTATATTGTAGACCTTAACTGTGAAAAACTACGCCTTCTCTCTCAACTAGAACCGGAAATTGAAGTCACAGTTGTCGTTCCCAAAAAGTGGAAACCGGGCGGTGTTCAAAATAAAATCATTGAAACTCAATTTCGTGAGGAAGGCAAGTTTCGTATTATTCCAATTTCTAACTTTAGTCAAAATCATCAAGGACTCCTGACATTTGGCGCTGATTTGATATCTTTGTTGTCAGATTTTCGTCCCCAGATTATCCAGGTAGAACAAGGTTCTAAGGGATTAGCTTATACTGAGACGATTACTTTAAATCGGCTTTTAGGACTCAAGGCAAAAAATGTCTTTTTCACCTGGTGGAATTTACCATATAACCTGAAATTTCCAGTTTCTTTATTAGAGAAATATAATCTCAGCCACAGTCATGGCATTATTTCGGGTAATCAAGATGGTGCAGAAATTCTACGAGAACATGGATACAAAGGTTCCATCAAAGTCATGCCTCAACTGGGTGTTGACGAAACTCTGTTTACTCCCACACCACAACCAGAATTAGGAAGTAAATTAGGAATTCAACCAGATGATTTTGTTGTGGGATTTGTTGGACGCTTTGTTCCAGAAAAGGGATTACTGACTCTGATAAATGCTTTAGCTAGTTTGAGAGATAAATCTTGGAAAGTTTTGCTTTTGGGACGTGGTTCGTTAAAGTCAGAGTTAATGAACAAAGCAGCAGAATATAATATTCAAGACAAAATCATCTTGGTAGAAAGCGTTCCACATGATGAAGTTCCAAAATATATCAATTTAATGAGTACTTTAGTCCTGCCATCAGAAACAAACTACAGTCTCAAAAATATCACTTCTGCTGGCTGGAAAGAACAATTTGGTCATGTACTCATAGAAGCAATGGCTTGCAAAGTCCCTGTTATTGGTTCTAATTCTGGTGAAATTCCTTATGTGATTGGTGATGCTGGATTAATATTTCCGGAAGGAGATCCGAAAGGGCTGGCTGATTGCATACTCCAATTAATGGAAAAACCTGAAGTTGCTAAGAATTTAGGTGAAATGGGTTATGAAAAAGTAATGACTCAGTATACGAATAAAGCTTTAGCAAAACAGCAATTGGAGTTTTATAAAGAACTTATAACTATATAGAAATCCGGTTTTATTTGGTGAACTAACAAAGTCAGGGCGCTTAACAGGGAACAGGGAACGAGGAGTGCCAACTTTCCGTGCTTTTGTCTAAAGTCCAGCATTAATAATTTCAGCAAAATGTGTATACTATCGGACAAAAAGACAAGACAGCATTGTTTATCATCAATCATTAAGTGTGCAGGTAACACTTAGCTTGTGATGGCTTGGTAGTCGCTCTATCGGATGCCTCAGCAGCGTCAGAAACTGATTTTTTACGAAATCAAATTGCCAAAGCTTTCGGTGTCAAAGCTGGGTTTGGTGTGCCAATTCTTTTTAACTGCCAAGTGCAGTTGGTTTTGGTCTTTTTTATAGTACAAACCCGTCAGCCATACAAACGACTGGTTGAATGCATAATAGCAGCGACAATGCAAGTAAAAAATGTGTTGTCGCACTTCCTAATCTGAAATGAATTTATTGGGACATATACAAAAGCCGATATTTCTTTTGGATTCTTCCTTCGTATCCTCGAAATTCCATAAATGGAGAAAATTTTGTCACTGACAATTCAAACCACGGAGTCTAACCCCATAGTTGAAGGCTTTGCCCAAACTCGTCAACTCACTTACCAGCAAACAATTCTCTGTTCAGTAGTAATCGGGATTGCTGGAGGGTTGGTTGCAACGGCTTACTACTATGTGCTAGAAGCCTGCTTGCATTTTGTATGGCATACCTTACCGGACTTTATCACCCCAAAATTTCCAATTGGGTTTTCACCTCAGAACTATATCTGGATTGTGACTACAATTGGTGGCTTGCTGGTTGGTTTAACCCTCCGCTTTATGGGACTTCCTGGTGAAGTTTCAATGGTAGTTGACAAAGTACACGATCCAGGGCTGATTGAGATCCGTCAAACCCCAGCAATGATTGTTGCCTCTTTATTCTCTATCACTGCAGGGGGTAGTGCGGGACCTGAAGCGCCCTTGGTACAAATCATTGGTAGTTTTGGTGGTTGGCTAGGTAAAAAGCTTAAAGTGACGCTAGTTTCAGCCCGCGTATTGACTTTTTGTGGTATGAGTGCTGCCCTTGGTGCCTTCTTTGGTGCGCCTGTTGGTGGTGCCCTCTTCGCTTTGGAAATTCCTCATCGACGAGGACTGGAATACTATGAAGCACTCATTCCCGCTATCTTGAGCGCAATTCTCAGCTTTTTTGTGTTTCGACTGAATACGGGGCTGGAGATTGGTGCCATATACCACTTTGGGGCTGTTCCTACACTTGAGTTGATAAATCTGGTTGAGGGCGCAATCCTTGGAGTCTTAGGTGCGTTAGTTGCCATTCTCTTTGTTGTTCTTTTCCGCAGCATCGGACACTTTAGCGAGCACATTCGCCACCATATCATTCTG
Source organism: Brasilonema octagenarum UFV-OR1 (assembly GCF_963888615.1). Classification (NCBI taxonomy): domain Bacteria; kingdom Bacillati; phylum Cyanobacteriota; class Cyanophyceae; order Nostocales; family Scytonemataceae; genus Brasilonema; species Brasilonema octagenarum. Next base: position 6,853 of record NZ_CAWPKW010000067.1, read on the forward strand.
CTTGCCACGCTAGGAGGCTTATCAATTGGGCTGATTGCTTTGGTGTTTCCTCAAACTCTGTTTTTTGGTGAAAAAGAAATTGAAACTATCGTAGAGACAGGTTCACAGCTTGGGATGACGATGTTGCTGATGATTGCCTTTGCTAAGATGCTGGCTATCTGTTGCACCCTCCACTCCGGTTTCCGAGGAGGATTCATTTTCCCTTTATTTTATGTTGGCGCAGCAGTAGGCTTTGCTGTCTCTCTGGGTGTTCCACAAATCCATCCAACAATTGCCATGATCTGCATGATGGCAGCGGTAAATGTGGCAATTACAAAAACACCAATCAGCACGACGGTGATTTTGAGCGTACTTTCTGGCACGGCAATGATACCAGTGATTGCTATTGCTAGTTTTGTCAGCTTCCTCTTGACTATACAAGTTTCTTTGATTAAGACTCAGCGATCGCGCAGTTTTCTAGAATAAAATTTGTGACAACCTAGCATTTTCAGTCAATCATGTCATTAAACTGAATATACGTAATATATGTAAAGTTTTGTCTTGGGCAAGGGTAAAGGTTAAGAAAACCTACTCTTGCCCAAACCTATTATGCAAGTTCTACAGATTATTCCCTCAATTTCACTGATTTACGGTGGTCCTAGTCAAATGATACTAGGACTCGCTCCCGCATTGGCACGGCAAGGAGTAGAAGTTACTGTTCTCACTACTGACAGCAATGGTGATTCTGGGCAAAAACCTTTGGATGTTCCCTTAAGTTGTCCCATCGAACAGGATGGCTATAAGATAATTTATTTTCGTTGTGCCCCTTTTCGTCGCTATAAATTTTCTGTTGACTTACTCAGGTGGTTAAATCGTCATGCAAGTGAGTTTAATTTAGCCCATATTCATGCTCTATTTTCCCCTGTTAGTAGTTTTGCCGCGACTATTTGTCACAGACAAAAACTACCTTACATTTTGCGTCCTCTGGGAACTTTAGATCCTGCTGATTTACGTAAAAAAAAGCAACTGAAACAGCTTTATGCTGCAATTTTAGAACGTCCAAATTTAGCTGCTGCAGCCGCAATTCACTTTACTAGCACTCAGGAAGCCAAGGTGTCAGAAAGATTTGGAGTTTCAACCCGAGATTTGGTGATTCCTTTGGGTGTGAAGCCTGTGAACAGAGTCGGGGAAGCACAAACAGAGGAGGTGTGTCGTAAGTTAGGTATACCAAAGGATGTGCCTTTAGTGCTGTTTATGTCCCGGATTGATCCAAAAAAAGGTTTGAATCTACTGCTTCCAGCGTTAGAGGCGCTTTTAGCTGAAGGATTAAATTTTCACTTTGTCCTAGCTGGGACTAATCCTCAAGATCCAAGTTATGAAGAAAAGATAAAATTACAAATACAAGCTTCTGAGTTGCGATCGCACTCCACAATCACTGGCTTTGTCACTGGTGAATTAAAATCTACTCTTCTACAAGCTGCTGATATCTTCGTCTTGCCATCCTATTACGAAAATTTTGGTATTGCTGTAGCTGAAGCGATGGCAGCAGGAACACCAGTAGTAATATCAGACCAAGTGCATATTTGTCAAGAAGTACGTGATAGCGAGTCGGGATGGGTGGGTGCAACAGATGTGTCAGAATTCACTAACATCCTTCGTATAGCATTACAAAATCCTTCGGAACGCCAACGGCGGGGATTGTGTGCTAAAGAGTATGCTCTGAAAAATTATAGTTGGGATGCGATCGCTCATCAAACCATTGATGCATATCATCAAATCGTGTCCCACTTAGACGTAAAATAGAAAATCTGTTTGTGCAAGTTTGCACAACCTAAAATTTTGTTTCATGAGGTTAAACCCCAATCGGCAAACCGGGGTTTTGTGTCATCATGGCAAGATAAAATACATATGGCTTTTTGAACCACAGGGAATGTGACATGGCTCTCCATTTAGGCGACACTGTACCAAACTTTACCCAAGCCTCCTCCACAGGAGACATAGACTTTTACGAATGGGCTGGCGACAGCTGGGTTGTGCTGTTCTCCCACCCCGCAGATTATACACCTGTTTGTACAACAGAGTTAGGGCGAGTGGCTAAGCTAAAGCCAGAATTTGACAAACGCAATGTCAAAGCGATCGCCCTCAGTGTGGATGATGTTGAATCTCACAAAGGATGGATTGGAGATATTGAGGAAACTCAAAGCACCAACCTCAACTATCCAATTTTGGCAGACGCGGATCGTAAAGTTTCTGATCTTTACGACATGATTCACCCGAATGCTAATGCGTTGGTGACTGTGCGTTCAGTATTCATCATCGATCCCAACAAGAAACTACGTCTGAGCTTAACTTATCCCCCCAGCACAGGACGCAACTTTGATGAAATTCTTCGGGTGATTGACTCGCTGCAGTTGACAGATAACTACAGCGTAGCGACACCAGCTGATTGGAAAGATGGCGATGACACAGTCATCGTTCCTTCGCTAAAAGATCCAGAAGTGCTGAAGGAGAAATTCCCCAAAGGATATAAGGAAGTTAAGCCTTATCTGCGGATGACTCCTCAACCTAATAAGTAACACACGCGTTGCATTCATAACTTACACCTCACCCCTCTCCTTTATAAGGAGAGGGGCAGGGGGTGAGGTAAAATCCGGTAGCATCTGAGTGAGAAAAAACCGCACCAGAGCGAATTTTCGGTGTGGATGTTCCTCCCGCAAAGTTCGCGGTGGGCGCAGAGGAGCCAGTGCGTTGCGGTGAGACCAGTGCTGCAGGAGGGTTTCCCGACCTAGGCATCTGGCGTTCGCCGTAAGGCGTGCGCTTTGCGCATACCCGAAGGGGGGTTCCCAAGGCAGCTTTTGGGGGGAAGCGGGGGAACATAACGTGCCGCCCCGTTGTAGCACCTGGCGTGACACAGAGAAAGAGGAAGGAGAAATAATTCCGATACAAACGGATTTGATATGAGGTAAAATCCGGAAATAATTTTAGACAAGTGCTGTGTATCCATAGCTATCACCTCACCCCGCCCTGACGGGCACCCCTCTCGTTATAAAGGAGAGGGGCAAACAGATGCGAGATTTCCTGTCTCTACAGCGTTTTTGCGCGAGAATAAAAGCTAGTTGGGTAGGCAATTAGAGAAAATAACTATGCTTTCATCTGCTATTTTTTTACGGATGCCATCAGATTTGCAAATGACAGATGAGCAGTTTTTTGAGTTCTGTCAGGTTAATCGAGATTTACGTATTGAACGTGATAAATTTGGTGAGATTTCAATTATGCCTCCGACTGGTTCAGAGACAGGTAACCGTAATTTTAACGTAGCTCTCCAGTTGGGAATTTGGTCAGAGCAGAATGAAACAGGTATTTGTTTTGACTCTAGTACAGGATTTAAGCTATCAACTGGTGCAGATAGATCGCCTGATGCTTCCTGGATGAAACTTGAACGGTGGAATGCTCTAAGTTCAGAACAACAGCAAAGATTCGCTCCAATTTGTCCAGATTTTGTTGTAGAACTGCGATCGTCTTCTGATAATCTTCAGCCTTTAAAAGACAAAATGGAAGAATATATGAGAGAGCCAGGGATACAGTTAGGTTGGTTGATTGATCGCAAGCACCGCAAAGTTTATATTTATCGTCCTGGAATGTCAGAGGAATGTTTGGATAATCCTGTTACTGTCAGTGGTGAGTCAGTTTTGCCAGGGTTTGTTTTGAATATGAGTAAGGTTTGGTAGTCAAAGCCTTTCAGGCTGTAACCTTGCTAAGGCACTGTAATGAATCGTCAAAAAATATTACAAATTCAGTATTAGGGCGTACAACCCTGTTATTAATACTTTCATCCACAATTTTATTCGTTCTGTAGTGCTTTTCATTCTTCTGGAACGACAAACCCATGTAGGGGTGCAGCATCAAGGTAAACGCATCTTATAGTCTTGACAAAAATATTAATCAGTGCATCAACTGGAAAACAAGAATTAGTGCTTGACAGGTTTTTTAGGGGTTAAGGCGATGCTACAAGCTTGCCGCAGAGCATCTACGTTGAGAAAATTGTCAAGAACCGAGCAAATACTGCGATTATTTTGGGTTTTATTGACATTTCAAGGTTCTTGTTGACAAAAAGCATTTGCTTTGGGAAAGATCAGACCTTGCATCATTCTCAATAATCGGGAGGCAGAGCCTCCCAACCCTCGTTCCCAGGCTGAGCCTGGGAACGAGATATCGAGGCTCTGCCTCGTTGTTGATACTAGTGCAAGATCTGGGAAACCAAAAGCTTTGTGCACCTACAGTCAACTTGTGAGTAAAAAATTATTTCTAAAATGATGCATCTCGGATGAAAAAGTTATCGCTGTTTGTATTCACCTTACCTCTAGCAACCATAGCAACTATTGCGCCACTCAGCTTCGCAGTTGCACAACAAGTAACTTCTGATGGAACTGTATCCACGACAGTTACCACTCCTGATGGCAAAATTTTCAATATTGATGACGGAACTCGAAGGGGAGGAAATCTTTTTCACAGCTTCAAAGAATTTTCTGTACCCACAGGTGGTTCGGCTAATTTCAATAATGCAGCTGATGTGCTAAACATCATCGGTCGGGTGACGGGTGGTTCTGTTTCTAATATTGATGGTTTGATTAGAACACTGGGCAAGGCAAACTTATTTTTACTCAATCCAGCCGGGATCATTTTTGGACCAAATGCCCAATTAAATATTGGTGGTTCATTTTTTGGGACTACAGCGAATAGTTTTCTATTTGACAATAATTTTGAGTTTAGTGCGACTAACCCACAAGCACCGCCGTTGTTAACTATCAATGTTCCGATTGGGTTGGGATTTCGGAATAATCCTCAAAATATCACCACTCAATCTGCTCTTCTTGGTGTTCCTCAAGGAAACTCTTTAGCACTGGTAGGCGGTAACGTCAGCTTAAATGGTGGGCAAGTGTTAGCACCAGGAGGAAGAATTGAGTTAGGAGGATTATCTACAGCAGGAACAGTTGGACTCAATAGTGATGGGAGTTTGAGTTTTCCTGTGGGAGTGCAACGAGGTGATGTCTCGCTGAGTAATGAGGCTTTTGTAGATGTACGTGCTGGCGGTGGAGGCAGTATAGCGGTTAATGCCCGCAACCTAGATATTTCGGCAGGAAGTAGGATTTCTGCTGGGATTGCTAAAGGATTGACGGCAGATAGCTCAACAGCAGGAGATATTACGCTCAATGCAACTGGAGTGGTAACACTAAATCAGGACAGCCGAGTTACCAATGTGGTGGCTGTAGATGCTACGGGTAATGCAGGTAACATTAATATTCAGGCTGGTGAAATTACTATAAATAATCAGGCTAGGTATCCTGATCCGAAGAATCCTTTTCCTGCAGCACTAGATACTAGTATCCAAGGACAGGGACGTCCCGGAAACATCTCACTTGAAGCAAATGGATCGATCACTTTAATCGGGCAGGATGTCAGTCAGCAGGATCTGGTAATCTCCACCTCCAATGACATATCCCAACTGGGAGCCGGAAATATATCACTCAAGGCAAATGGTTCTATTTTTTTATCAAATGCTGCTATATATGCCCCCAGTGGCACGGGAGATGGAGGAAACATCTTACTAGTTGGCAATAACTCTGTGTCCTTAGCTAAGAATAGCTCGCTTTTTACCGCCTCCACTCAAGGAGTGAATTCTGGAAATATCATTGTCCAATCCGTAGGTCCTGTCTCTATTGAAAATAGCTTGCTTGCCAGCACCGGAGATTATGGAGGTGATATTAAAATAGGCGGGCGGTCTGTTTCTGTAACTGCTGGGACAGAAGTGAGCGCTAGATCGTTTAACGGGCAAAAATCTGGCAATATTGAGATCTCTGCCCCCGATTATGTCGAAATCTCAGGCAAGTCTCCAGCTCCACGCCCATTCAACGATCGCTCACAAAGCATAATATACAGTTCATTACTGACGACCAGTGAGCAAGGAACTATGGGACAGAGCGGTGACATTAGAATTAATACTGGTGTTTTACGTGTATCCGATGGCGCACAATTAAGGGCAGAAAGTGCAGGTAGCTTACGTGGTGGCAATATAAATGTTAATGCCAATGTAGTAGAACTGACTGGTGGTGGACAACTTCTCACCAGTGCCTTTAGCGGAGGCAATGCAGGTGATATCAACCTCCAAGTAAGTTACCGCATTACCATCAATGGCAGTAACCCTAGCAAAGTTGATCTGTTTAACCAAATAGCTGATGGTAAGATTTGGGTGGGACTTCTTTATGCTCCTGAAATAGCTCAAGGAGATGGTAGGACTCAGGCAAGGTTCGTACTTGGTAATGATAATCCGGCTAGTGGGATTTTTGCCAGCACATCTGTTGCTTCCACAGGTCAGGGTGGCAACGTTAAGATTGCGACAGGAAAGTTGCAACTCCAAGATGGTGCGAAAATTAGTGTCAATAGTGATGGTCAAGGAAATGCTGGAAACATTACTTTAGGAGTCCGAGACTTCTTACTCTTGCGTCGCGGTAGTGAAATCTCAACGACTGCGGGTAGGGGTACTAGTGGAGATGGCGGCAATATCACGATTAACTCTCCATTAATTGTTGCTTTTCCCTTAGAAAATAGTGACATCACTGCCAATGCTTTTAGCGGTAACGGTGGGAACATCACAATTAGAACTCAAGGTCTATTTGGAATCCAGCCTCGCTCTCAATTAACGCCTGAAAGTGACATCACCGCATTTTCGCAACAAAACCCATCCTTAAGTGGGACTATCAACATTATCACTCCAGATATTGACCCCAGCCGTGGGTTGTTTGAATTGACACAAACTGCCATCGACCCCGCACAACAAATTGCCCAAAATCCATGCACAAAAGGTTTTGGTAGTACTTTCACAATCACTGGACGTGGCGGACTCCCAACTGATCCCACAAAAATTCTCAGTAGCGATAATGTGCGCGTTGATTTGGTTGAGCCTGTTGTTAGTACAGTGAATTCAACAAATACAATTCAAAAGCAGCCATCTCAACAGCCACCTGTCAAAAAGATAATACCTGTTCAAGGATGGATATATAACGAAAAAGGTCAGGTGGTGCTGGTAGCTTATGACCCCACCAAGACTGGCCCACAACGCTCCTCACCTGCACCAAATAGTAGTTGTGCTGCAATGAGATAGATACGTTCTTGATACAGGTCTGGCTTTACCTCACCTAGGTTTTGTCTGTTGCCAAACCTTCCTTCCCCTTATCAAGGGCAGGGCTATTTCATTCCACAAGGGCAAGAAGTTTGTCAATCTCATTACAGAGAAATCTATATGAGCAATTGTGATTTCTGTAGCCTTGCTAAGGCGCTGTTGCTCATCGTCAAAAATTTTAATATTCAGTATTAGCGCGTACTAAAGATGTTATAAATACTTTCATCCACAATTTTATTCGTTCTGTAGCGCTTTTAATTTTTCTGGAACGAAAAATCATATGTAGGGGTACATTATTGCTTTGTGCCCCTAGAGTCAACTTGTGATTGATAAGAGTCTTTGTCAAAAATTCTTCCTATACTGCATCTGGCATGAAAAAGATATCCCTGTTTCTGTTAACTTTACCCCTATCCGCCTTAGCAACTCTTGCGCCACTCGCCATTGCAGTTGCACAACAAGTGACTTCTGATGGAACTGTGTCCACGACAGTTACCACTCCTGATGGCAGAAATTTCAATATTGATGACGGGACTCGAAGGGGAGGAAATCTTTTTCACAGCTTCAAAGAATTTTCTGTACCCACAGGTGGTTCGGCTAATTTCAATAATGCAGCTGATGTGCTAAACATCATCGGTCGGGTGACGGGTGGTTCTGTTT
>NZ_CAWPKW010000068.1:0-759 GCF_963888615.1 Brasilonema octagenarum UFV-OR1
GAACTGTATGAAATCGAGCCAGAAATTCGCAATGAGTTGTTGCAGGAGTTGATGAGAAGGGAAGATGCAAGACAACGAATTCAAGATATTGCTACGCTGCTTTGGCAGTATGTCGAGTATCATTCACCTTGGGCAGATAGAGTTGAATTAGAACGGGCGCAACAACTGACTGCACTCAATTTTCTAGATCCTGCAAAGGCAAAAGAGTGGTTGGATGAAGCGGAAGCTAATCCTAGCTTAGGGAAAGGGGAGCGGGAATGGTTCATCGCGATGCGACAGGAAATTGAGGAGACAGTTTCTAATAAGTCCAAAGAACAGCGTGCAATACCGAATAACTCTGACAGAGAAATATTTACGGAACTCTTGAGACGTAGTGGACTTGCTGAGTATTCTGCACGAAAAGCCCTGTGTATCAAGATTGGTATTGATCCAAATCGACTTGCATTTGTAAGAGAATCTACTAACACTGACTTTGTCTTACAACTTATTAACTATTTAAATGAAATAGGAGATAAAGAAGCCCTTTATAAAATTTTATCTGAACTGGAAGTCGTCTTTAAAGGAAGTAAGTACTTAGCTAATTTAGAAAATATGAAATCAAAACTATTTGAAAAGGAACAGAGTGAGCAGGATGATCTCAGTTCCGACACAGGAGTAAATTACACACGGCTGCGAGATTTGCTAGCTGCTGGGAAGTGGAAAGAGGCGGATCAGGAAACTCTAGCAGTTATGCTCAAAGCATCTGGTAGAGAAAAAGAT
>NZ_CAWPKW010000069.1:0-759 GCF_963888615.1 Brasilonema octagenarum UFV-OR1
TATCAGTTCAGGACTTATGCAAGGGAAACGTAGTTGTACCGGTTGCGACGTAAGTCGTAACTACAGTCAAGTTCATTCGTAACTCGTACGTAAGTCCTAATCCTGATAAATTACAGACTCGCGCATAGCATCACTCCGCAATAATCTTTTAATCAGTTCCTTGTTTAATACTAGCCCAGCTAATATTGCTGTTGACGCAGCAATATTACTTTGTATACGTTGGTCGTTTATTTGTTCAATAGCTTCTGCAACCTGTTGTAATGTTCGCGTTTTGTCCTCAGTTTGACTCAGCGTTGCAAACGGTAACAAACCTGGAGTATTTAAGAATATGTCACTAGATTCCTCCCAAAGACGAATAACTCCAAATTCATGACGGGTACTTTCTAAAACAAAAGCAGTTTGGTGAACTAATTCGGATGTGGTGGGTTGCAGGTAAATCACAACCTGACGCATCCGCTTGCGGGGAAATCTGCGATACACCCTTAACCGATAATCAGCCATGCGAAAGGGAATTTCGGCTTTTGCTTCGGTTTGGAATTCGATATGCAGAACAATTTCATCTGACTGTAACAGAATTAAAGCATCCGCTCGAATCGGTTCGAGGGATAATTCTGATGGGCTAAGTTGGGTGAGTATAATAGATTCACCGAGTAGCCAGGTGGCGAAATCGGCTGAAAATGACTCTGCTAAAAAGCGACACACATTATCAAACATAGACATGTATTATATAGCCGTTGCCAGGTAGATTAGGACATGAAC
>NZ_CAWPKW010000070.1:0-14624 GCF_963888615.1 Brasilonema octagenarum UFV-OR1
CGGGTATCTCCTGCGGAGACGCTACGCGTAAGTCCCAAAGGGACACGCTTACGCGAACGCTCTTAGCGTGCGCTTGCGCTTACGCAGTCGCCTAGGTCGGGAAACCCTCCTCCAGCGCTGTCTCACTTATAGCAATTGAGGATTTGACTGGTATCCGTGAAAGGACAAACCAAAAACCGCGTAACAAGACAGAACGCCGTAGGAGCAATTCGTGGGCGTTCTATCAGTTGCGAATATTTTTGGAGTACAAGGGATTGAAAGATGGGGTAGAAGTTGTTGCTGTTTCCCCAGCTTATACAAGTCAAACCTGTAACCGCTGTCTACACATTGGCTTGCGCTCTGAGAAGAAGTTTAAATGCGGTCATTGCGGGTTGTCCTGTGATGCAGATTTGAACCGAGCGAAGATGATTGCATTATTGGGGCTGTCTGTAAACCAGCCTGGAGGCTCGAATGGTTTGTATTGTAATCTCAGTACAGACTCTTCAGGGCTACTGAAAGCCCAGACTGTATTCGGTACTCCGAATCAGTGTGGGTAGTTTACTTCATGATGCCAAAGGCAGCGAAAATCGAAACGTAGTTCCCTTATTTAGCTCACTTTCTACTAAAATTTCGCCTCTGTGCAGCTTAACCAGACGATGGGAGATAGCTAAACCCATTCCAGAACCACCAGGGTTACGCTCCCGAGAGCGCTCAGAACGCCAAAATCGATTAAAAACAAAGGGTAAATCCTCTGCTTTCATACCATGACCTGTGTCAATCACCGCAATCCATAATTTCGGAGGTTCGCTCCAAACTCGCAGAGTGATAGAACCGTTCACAGTGTAGCGTACTGCATTGCCAAGTAGGTTGACCAGAATCTGCTCAACTCGCTCAGGATCAGCACAGACAAAGGGAGGATTGGGTGGGCACTCCAAACGCAACACAGGACCCTCTTCTAGTAGTTGATCACTAAACCGTTTAATTAGGGAGAGCAGAAGTGGGTGTAGATCAATCCGTTGAATCTTGATGGGTAAATATCCTGCCTCCGCCTTAGAAAGTTCTTGTGTATCATTCACCAACCGACCTAGTCGGGCAGTCTCTCTGGCTAATCGCTCAAACAGTTCTGCTTTTGCTTCAATCGCCCCATCTGCTAAACCCTCCAGAGAACCCTCCAAGATTGTCAACGGTGTACGTAGTTCATGAGTCAAATCTTCTATGAGTTCTCGACGGCGCTGTTCTACCCCTTCAAGGTTTAATGCCATTCGGTTAAAATTTATAGCAAGGCGGTTCAACTCTGGAATTTCACTCTCAGGTACACGCGCGCTCAAGTTCCCCTCAGCAAACTTTTGAGTAATTTTCTCCATCTGAATTAGAGGTTGTACAATCCGCTTAGCAAACAAGTAACTCAAACTACCTGCTACGGTTGCACCGAGAAGCATTGACCACCAAACTCCTTGGTTCCAGACTACCTCACACTTGTCAATCAACTCATTGGCAGTTGTACCCACATTAAACTGTCGTCCTTCTAAAAGCGTTAAGTCCAACCCAAACAGTTGGTGCGAGAGCAACCAGTCCACAATGAGTGGGGTACTCAATCCGACTAGCATCACAATAATGTTGCACAACAGTAATCGCGATAGGAGGCTAAGCTTACTCACAATTGGTCCTAAATAACTTGGTCGTCAAACTTATAACCCACTCCAACCACAGTTTTAATAAAAGTTGGATTAGCTGGATCGGGTTCAATCTTTTTTCGTAGACGTGCGATGTGGGTATCAACAACTCGCTCATCGCCATAAAAGTCACTACCCCAAAGTTTCTTAATCAGTTGAGTTCTATTCCAAACCCGACCAGGATCACTCATAAATGTTGCTACTAGTTCAAACTCCAAAGCCGTTAGGTCTAAAGGAGTCAATTCATTTGTACTCAGAACTCGGCTGGCTGAGTGTTGCTTGATATTAATGACAAAGTGTCGCGTACGATAAGTGTGATGTTGCTTGGTATCACTTTGCATTCGTCGTAGGAGTGCTCGCACACGAGCTACGAGTTCCTTTAGGCTGAAGGGCTTGACTACGTAGTCATCTGCTCCAGTCGATAAACCGATGATCCGATCATTTTCCTCACCCTTAGCCGTCAACATCAAGATGTAAGGATCACTATAGCTTGCTTGCTGTCGAATGCGAGCACAAACTTCCAGTCCATCCAAACCAGGAATCTTTAGATCTAGGATTATTAACTGAGGCGAATAGTCTTGAAACTCTTGAAGCGCACTTAATCCATCAGCACAGTGGCGACAAGAAAATCCTTCTCTTTCCAAATACAGTTGAATTAACCGAGCAATTTCAACTTCATCTTCAACAATCAAAATCTCCATTAGTCTGATAAAGAGCTTTTTTACCAAGCATTATATTAGCAAGCATTAATAGTAAACCACTTTATCAGACCAATCACCTAAGGACAAAGTTATAAGCTAGCTTTAACTAGCAAAAGCACGAATATTCAACAGTATTATCACTGAACTTTACACCTTTTTCACAAAGCGTGATATATCTTTCAACAAATCTTCGGGAAACTGTCACATTTTCGTCACAGGATTGACATATGATCGCTACGTTTTTGCGACAAAGTGTAAATTCACAGAGAAGCAAATTGATTGAATAATCTATAAAAATCTTGTCATTCTCTTTAAAGTTACATACGTATACTTTGTGGTATTCGTTGAAAAATTCGCTAACCATTGTACCTTTTCGGACATCTACCTTATATATGCTCAAAGACGCTCGTTTAATCTGTGCAGACCAAGTTATTGAAACTGAAGTTTGTATTGTTGGTGCAGGCGCAGCTGGAATCACGCTAGCCCGTGAATTTATTGGATATAAAACAAAAGTTTGCCTTGTGGAGAGTGGCGGACTTGAGTTTGATCCACAAACTCAAGCGCTTGCTGAAGCATCAACTGTTGGAGATCCCTTTTTGCCACTCAAAGACATCCGACATCGAATGTTCGGGGGCAATTCAAATCTTTGGTCGATTAAGATTGGTAAAGGGCAAAAGGGTGTGCGGTATGCCCCTTTGGACGAAATTGATTTTGAGAAGCGAGACGGGCTACCTTACAGCGGTTGGCCAATTGAGCGATCGCACTTGGAACCCTATTACAAACGTGCCCAGTCAGTTTGTCAAGCAGGTCCATTTGCTTATGATCCTGACACATGGGAAAACGAACAAGCGAAGCGGTTACCGGTAAATGAGCAGCAAATGCTTAGTGCAGTGTTCCACTTTGGACGTGGCAATGTATTCAGCCAGGAGTATCGCGACGAACTTATTAAAGCTGATAACATTACTGTTTTGCTCAACCTGAATGCAGTTGAGATTGAAACCAATGAGTCTGTGAGAACGGCAACTCGTCTGCGGGTTGCTTCTTTGCAGGGCAATCAGTTTTGGATCGCTGCCAAGGTGTTTATACTCGCCCAAGGTGGGCTAGAAAATCCGCGTACACTGTTGATGTCCAATCGTCAGCAAACGGCTGGCTTGGGTAACCAACACGATGTAGTCGGCAGATATTTTATGGATCATCCCTTAGTCCAAGGTGGCGATTTTATCCCTGCTGACGCTAACTTATTTAATAAAATGTCTTTGTACGATCTACGTCGTGTGAACGATGTTCCAGTGTTGGGCTATTTCAAACTCCCCCAAGAGCTTATGCGGCGTGAGCAATTAGTCAATATTAGCACTGTTCTGTTCCCACGACCGAGTAAGCGACAACTCAAGGCAATTGAGTCATTCAAAGCAATGGCCCAAGCGCTTGTTCATCGCAAATTTTCACAGCTGCTTTCCGTCAAAGAGTTTGTCAATATCATCGGTGGTATTGATTACGTGATGCTTGCCAGTTACTTGGCTGCTACTAAAAATCAGTCCTTGCTACATGGATTCCACAGAGGCGGATGGTCAGAATTGCCAAACAACCAACCAAGGTTTAAGGTTTTCGAGGTGATTCATCAAGTGGAACAATTGCCCAATCCTGCTAATCGAGTTGTGTTGAGCAAAGAACGAGATCCACTCGGCTGTCAAAAGCTAGAACTTCACTGGCGGTGGGATACTGACAATGCCCTCAACATTCAGCGTTCTCAAAAAATCGTAGCTCAAGAATTTGCGAGTTCTGGGTTAGGTGAATATAGAATCGAATACAAAGAAGGTCTTCCCAAACTTGGTATACCTTCTGGTACTGCCCATCATATGGGCACAACCCGAATGCATATTGACCCGAAACAGGGAGTTGTTGATGAAAATTGCCAAGTTCATGGCATTTCTAACTTATTTATAGCAGGTAGCTCCGTTTTTCCTACAGGGGGATATGCTAACCCTACCTTGACAATTGTTGCACTTTCAATTCGCTTGGCAGATTGGATTAAGAAGTCAACAGAATTAGTCGGGACTACTAATTTAGGAAGTGGTCTTCGCACAATGGAAAAGTCAAAATAGAAGATAGAGGCTGTATACAATTAAGCCTTGTCTTTCAAATACGGAGTTTGTTATCAGTGGTATTACAAGTACAAACAAGCACCTACGAAGCCAAAACCCAAGAAATCGCTAAACAGCTTCTAGCCGCAACACAAGAAAATCGTTCATTCTTTGGTGCACTGCGAGATCAGATGCGCTGGGACGATAAGTTGTTAGCTTGGGCGATGAGCAATCCTGGGTTACGGGTGCAACTGTTTCGCTTTATTGATACTCTTCCTGCTTTACGTAGTAAACCAGAAATTGCAGCGCATTTACAAGAATATCTGGCTGATGAATCAGTGGAATTACCTACAGCCCTGAAGGGAATGCTGGGTTTTGCTAATCCAGATTCTATGCCTGGACAAGTCGCAGCAACAACTGTTTCCACAGGCGTAGAAACATTAGCTCATAAATATATTTCTGGGGAAAACATTAAACAGGCGCTGAAAACAATTGAGCGACTGCGTAAGGAAAAAATGGCTTTCACTGTAGACTTATTGGGTGAGGCTGTGATTACCGAAGCAGAAGCTCAATCTTATTTGGAACGCTATCTAGATTTGATGCAACAATTGGTGGAAGCATCGAAGAGTTGGACGCCAGTTCCTTTAATTGACGAAGCTGATGGACAAAGTTTGCCAAAAGTCCAAGTTTCTGTGAAGTTAACGGCGTTTTATTCGCAGTTTGACCCGTTGGATGCTAAAGGTAGTGAAGAACGGGTGAGCGATCGCATCCGCACTCTGTTACGTCGTGCCAAAGAACTTGGTGCTTCTGTTCATTTTGACATGGAACAGTATGCATATAAAGATATCACTTTCAACATCCTGAAAAAACTTTTAATAGAAGAAGAGTTTCGCTCTCGTACAGATCTTGGTGTGACAATCCAAGCATATCTACGCGACAGTGAACAAGATACACAAAACTTAATTAATTGGGCGAAACAGCGTGGTTATCCGCTGACAATTCGTTTGGTTAAAGGTGCGTATTGGGATCAAGAAACTATAAAAGCAGAACAGAAGCATTGGCAACAGCCAGTTTATAACGATAAAGCCGCAACAGATGCAAATTTTGAAAGAATAACTGAATTATTGCTTGAAAATCATCAATATGTGTATGCTGCGATTGGTAGCCATAATGTGCGATCGCAAGCTCATGCTATAGCAACAGCACAAAGCTTAAATGTCCCTCGCCGTTGCTTTGAGATGCAAGTTCTCTACGGTATGGGGGATAAACTAGCAAAAGCGTTAGTTGATAAAGGTTACCGAGTTCGAGTTTACTGTCCTTATGGCGAACTGCTTCCAGGAATGGCGTATCTCATTCGTCGCTTGCTGGAAAATACTGCGAATAGTTCCTTTTTGCGGCAAAATATGGAGAATCGTCCCGTTGAGGAATTATTAGCACCGCCTGTTGTCGGACAAGTAGACAACCAAACAACCAGACAAGCGGAAAATCCTTCATCCTTCGTTGGTGTGCCTGATACAGATTATGCTGAGGAGGAGCAGAGGAATGAGGCGAATCTTGCTTTGCAAAATGTTCGTCAGCAATTAGGAAGAACTTATCTGCCTTTAATTAACGGTGAGTATGTTCAGACACAACAAGTTGTCGATTCTGTCAACCCCTCGAATTTTAGTGAGGTGGTTGGTAAGATAGCACTTCTGAGTGTTGAACAAGCCGAACAAGCGATGCAAGCTGCAAAGGCTGCGTTTCCTGCTTGGCGTAAAACACCTGTAAAAGAACGCGCTGGGATATTACGAAAAGCGGCTGATTTGATGGAACAACGCCGTGCGGAACTTTCGGTTTGGATAGTTTTGGAAGTTGGGAAGCCAGTACGGGAGGCAGATGGTGAGGTTTCGGAAGCGATAGACTTTTGTCGTTACTACGCTTCGGAGATGGAACGCTTGGATCAGGGTTTCAATTATGACGTTGCTGGTGAAACGAATCGTTATATTTACCAGCCTAGGGGAATTGCTGTCGTGATTTCTCCTTGGAATTTCCCTCTGGCGATCGCAACAGGAATGACGGTTGCAGCCTTGGTGACAGGAAATTGTACTTTGCTGAAACCAGCGGAAACATCTTCTGTGATTGCGGCGAAGCTGACGGAAGTTTTAGTAGATGCTGGATTTCCTAAAGGTGTTTTTCAATACGTGCCTGGTAAGGGTTCACAAGTTGGGGCTTATTTGGTGAATCACGCGTACACTCATGTGATTGCTTTTACTGGTTCACAAGAGGTAGGGTGTCGGATTTATGCAGATGCAGCAATCCTTAAACCTGGTCAAAAGCATATGAAACGCGTGATTGCTGAGATGGGTGGGAAGAATGCCATCATTGTGGATGAGAGTGCTGATTTAGACTCTGCTGTTGTTGGGGTCGTGCAATCGGCATTTGGTTACAGTGGACAAAAATGTTCTGCTTGTTCACGGGTGGTGGTGTTGGAACCGGTATATGATACCTTTGTGCAGCGATTTGTGGAAGCGACGAAATCGCTCAATATTGGGGAGACAGAGTTACCGAGTACGCAAGTTGGACCAGTGATTGATGCAAATGCACGCGATCGCATTCGTGAGTATATCGAAAAAGGTAAGGCAGAAGCAAAAGTCGCTTTGGAAATGCCAGCACCGGATAATGGGTATTTTATCGGTCCTGTTATCTTTAAGGATGTACCAGCAAATGGGGTTATAGCCCAAGAAGAAATTTTTGGTCCCGTTGTGGCGGTGATTAAGGTGAAGAATTTCAAAGAGGCGCTGGAAGTTGCTAACGGAACTAACTACGCCTTGACTGGAGGACTTTATTCTAGAACTCCTTCGCACATTGAGAAGGCGCAGGATGAGTTTGAAGTTGGAAATTTGTATATTAACCGCAACATTACGGGTGCGATCGTTGCACGACAGCCGTTTGGTGGTTTCAAGCTTTCTGGTGTTGGTTCTAAAGCTGGGGGACCAGATTACCTGCTACAATTCACAGAACCGCGTACGGTGACGGAAAATATTCAGCGTCAAGGTTTTGCGCCAATTGAGGGAGCGGAGTAATAATTCAAAATTCATGGTTGCTGAGCGTAGTCGAAGCAAAATTCAAAGTTCAAAATTAAAGACAACAGAACCAGAGTAAGTTAGTAGGGTGGGCAGCGTTGCCCACCTTATTTTATTATCGAACCGCGTTAGCGCAGCGTGCGCGAAGCGCTTAGACGCAAAGAGCGCGAAGGAATTTCAATGAAGGATGTCATTGTTAGAGTTGCTGATTGGTATCAGGAGTTTTCAGCAATTCAAGCAATCAGGAAGTCTGTTTTTCAGGAAGAACAAGGTCTAGATCCTGATTTAGATTTTGATGGAGAAGATGAAACTTCTCAGCAGTTGATTGCTTCTTTAAATGGAGAGTATGTGGGAACTGCGAGGGTGAGATATTTGGATGACAAGACTGCGAAGATTGAAAGGCTTGCTGTTTTACCCGTAGGTAGAGGGTATGGTATTGGCAAGAAAATTATGGAAAAGGCAATGGAAGTTATAGCGAGTAAGAATATTCCAGAAGTTGTCATTCATGCACAGGAGTATATTAAGGGTTTGCATCAACAGTTGGGTTTTCAGGAAGAGGGGGAGGTTTTTGAAGAGGCTGGCATTCGTCATGTGACAATGAGGAAGAAATTAAATCAGTGAACAGTGGTAACTGATAACTGATAACTGATTGAGGTAGGTGGCTTGCAGTAGTTCTTAAGCGCAAATACGAACCTATGATGTCAAATCTGGTTAGTCACTTACTGCATCTATACCTCAACCTTGCACTCTCCTCCCCTCTCCTTTATAAGGAGAGGGGTAGGGGTGAGGTTGAAGCGATGAGCACTTGTCCAATATTATGAGCAATTACAAAAGTAAGCAGAATAAATATAAAAACTTATTCATACTCGGGATAATTTGGTTATTGGGGGCGTTGTGCGATCGCATTTGGTTTGCTTTGGATCGTTCTGTCCCTGCTTGGGATCAAGCAGACTATTTAACTGGTAGTTTAAATTATTGGCACGCGTTACAAAATCCCCAATGGTTTAACCAGGAGTGGTGGCAAAGTTTTTGGCTGTTGTCTTCCAAAATACCGCCTTTAACTTACATCGTTACAGCTATTGTTCAGAATATCTTTGGCATCGGACCAGATCAAGCAACTCTGGTGATGCTGTTCTTTAGTGCAATTTTACTAAGTTCAGTCTATGGTTTGGGCACTGTGCTATTTAGCGAGACTGTAGGTTTGTGGGCTGCTGCACTATGCCAAATTTTACCTGCTCTTTATCTGCTGCGTTTAGAATTTTTGCTAGATTATCCGCTTGCAGCAGTTGTGACTTTGAGTTTCTTTTGCCTGAGTGTTTGGCGAATGACAGTGGACAAGGGGGTATTTGCTTCTTTTTCTTTCCCAACTTCCCCAACTCCCCCAACTCAATGGTTCTGGGCTGCAGTCTTCGGCTTAACTTTGGGGCTGGCGTTGATGGTGAAGCAGACGGCGTTGTTTTTTTTGTTGACGCCGATAGTCTGGGTTGGAGTGGGTGCACTACGTCATCGGCGTTGGGGACGCTTATTACAACTACTGGGTAGTTTGTGTTTTTCGGTGTTAGTTTTTGGTCCTTGGTATCGTACCAATTGGCTTATCATCCTCACTTCTGGTAAGCGGGCGACAATTGATTCTGCTATTGCTGAACGTCAGCCTGGTCTTGATAAGCTGGAATCTTGGATGTACTATTGGAATCAGTTACCTTACCAAGTTTCATTACCTTTGTTATTTGTACCTCTGGTAAGTTTACTTATATGGTGGGGGCGTTCAAAATTTGCGTCTGAAAATCCAAAACTTGAAACTATACCTTCAAGCAAAGCGAACCAGCAAAACTCATCACTCATATGGTTACTTGTGTTTTGCATTGGCGGATATTTTCTTTCATGTTTGAATGTGAACAAGCATGAACGTTATGTCTTGCCTTATTTACCAGCGGTGACGGTGCTTTTAGCTTATGGGTTGACACGTTGGCGCAGTCTGTTCGGACAGCGTGTCCGTTGGGGTACTTTTGGTTTAGCTATTATACTAATGTTGCTCAACCTGTTTCCGGTGGGAGGTGTTGTTGGTGGTTGGATGACACAAGTTTTGAGTCCCAACTCTGAGCATTATCCTTACATGAAAGCAGAGTTTCCTCATCAACAGGTTATTGGCCAAATTATCCAAACAGAACCGTATTTGCGTTCTACTCTAGGAGTACTACCATCAACTGGAGAAGTTAACCAACACAATTTCAATTACTACGGGGCGCTACAAAACTTTCAAGTTTACGGACGTCAGGTGGGAATCAGGAAAAAGTTTGTCGAACAAGATGCGCGATCGTTGTCATGGTTCGTAACGAAAACAGGTAATCAAGGACCAGTCAAAGAAGCTCAAGCTCTTATGGTAAAGACTGTTGAGCAAGGCGGGAATTTTCAACTCAATAAGTCTTGGAATTTGCCTGATAACAGTCAACTCATGCTTTATCATCAACAAACGCCAACACTAGAAGTCAGACAGACTTCTCAACAAAACTCACAAGCCAAAATTGCCCTATCACAAGTCATAGTACCAGAAAAAGCTCCCCCAGGAGTACCAATACCTGTAAGCTATGAGTGGTCTGGTTCTTGGGATGAACTACAACACGGGTTAGTCCTGCTGACTTGGCGTAAAAATGGTCAGATCATACCTAACACTGATAGTTGGATACACGATCATGGTATCGCGATGGGAGCTATGCATCCTGGTGCCAAAAAACCTGAAGGAACATTTCAAGTGATTGAAAAGATGGCAATGTTGCCTCCTTCTACCCTAGCACCCGGAACTTATACCCTAGACGCGATTTATCTCAACAGACTATCAGGAGAAAGTTATCCCCTTTCAGTGCCAAAAGTCACACTACAAATTGACCCTCAAGCCCCTGCCATACAAGCACCAGAACTTGATTTAGTAACGCAGTTAGAGACTTTAGGCGCTCAATTACCCAAAGGTACTGAAGCTGTGACTCAAGTATTTGATGAAGTAGGACGTATTAATCAATACGATCCAATTCAGGATTATCTGGTACAAGCAAGACTGACTTTAGAATATCGATTGCAACATTTTACTCAAAACCGAGATTGGGCATACGCTTTGGCTTTAGCAAACGTGTTGCAGCGGCGGGTGGATGGTGCGATCGCATCTCTAAAACAAGTCACTGACTTAGATCCAGAAAATCCTTACGCTCACGCTTATCTAGCATTTGTTCAATTATATAATTGGCAGCCACGAACAGCCGAAAAGTCTTTAGAACCGAGTTTAGCTAAAAATCCCAATTTACCAGAATTCAGAGTTCTTTCAGGAGTTGCTGCCCTTATGCAAGGCAATTTCGTGAAAGCATGGAAAGACTTGTCAACATTGAGAAAGTAAAGGAAGCAAGGTTATGGAAACCTATTGGCACAGGTGTCAATTGATTTGACTATACCAGTAGCTTGAAAAAGCAAGGGAGCAGGAGAGATAAGAAAATTTTTCATATTAAGTTTAGCTGACTCCCTTACTCTCTCACTCCTTGTCTCAAACGCAGTTTGCTTACACAGGAATTTGTTACAATCTTTCCTTCGTCTGATTATCTTTTTTTTCTTGTGTATTCGTGTCGTTTGTGTTCTTCGTATCCTTTGTGTCTTTGGGATTCGTTGAATTCGGTGCGTTTTGGGCGGGAGTTAAATTCGGTGCTTTTTGGGCGGGAAGAGAGTTATTAGTTTCGACAACCGCAACCGCTGACATTCCAGGAGTCATCCGAGATTCATAACCTTGAAGACTCTTAGGCTCAAAGACTATCTTGACTGGAACTCGTTGCACATCCTGAGGAAGGTTGGAATAACCCGTGGCATTTTCTTGTGGGGGAAGGGCAACCTTGCCAAAAGAAGTGGGGGACATACTATCCACTTTCCCGCTAAACGTGCGATTAGGGAAGGCAGGGATTGTAATTGTCACATTTTGCCCAGGTTGGATTTTTTCTAACTGAGTTTCTTTAAAGTTGGCAATAATCCAAGGATTTGGCTGCACTAATGTGATAAGAGTTTGTCCTGGTTGTACCTGCTGCCCTACAGAAACGCTTTTATTACCAACTTTTCCAGGAACTAGCGCTGTAATATCGGTGTAGGACAGTTGAAGTTCCGCTTTTCTGAGATCTGCCTGCTTTTGGGCAACAGCAGCTAGCGCTATTTTATACTGTTGCTGATGTATCTCTCTTTGCTGAGCATTAGTTGCAACCTGTTTTGCTTGGTTATTGTTTGCTGGATCTGAGTTAGATGCGGAAGCACTAACAATATCTCTATTCAGCCTTTCTCGTGCCAACTCTGCTTGCTGCTTGGCTAGTTCTAGAGATGCTTTTGCTTGTGTTAGAGATACTAGGTAGTCCCGTTTATCGATCTTCATTAATACATCATTCGCAGACACCACTTGGTTATCATTAACTGTAACTTCGGTGACTATTCCTGATACGCGGGAAGTGATAGGGGAAACATTTGCGGTGACATAGGCGTTATCAGTTTCCTGATACTTTCTTGCGTACTGCTGGTTATACTGCCATGTTCGGAATGCGTAAATTCCGGCAGCGATCGCCCCTCCGGCTAACAACACAGCTAATATCACTTTTGGTAGCGCATTGCGTTTTGATCGCGGTACAGGTTTTTGAATTTCGCTTTCAGAGTTTGTAGTAGTGATAGCTGTCACCTTTTCCTCTGAAACTGGTTTTTGTCCCTCTAATCCTGTAACCCTGTGTGTTTGTGGTGAAGAATTTCGGTGTTCCATCAGCGACCTTCATTATTACAAATTATAAATAGTCTTACTTTGCGCACGGTAGTGATAGATTTATTTGTTAGTCGTTTTGATTGATGCTCTTATTGTATAAACTGTTCCCCGAACGCTTACACATGCAGAGCTATGAGGAATTTAACAATTCCAATACACCCCTGTTAACTTACAGGCTATTTCAACTTAATCAAGTGCACGTCGTGTGTTTTACCTTCTGTTTGCCAACGGGAGGGAACCCTATAGGGTGGGTAGGGTAGTGTACTTGACGCTTGTTGAAAAGCGCTGTATCAACTCAAATATTCCATCAATTCCATCAGTATAATTCTATTAGAATAATACCACTCCGGTTAGTTTTGATAGTCGTGAGCACGCGTTGGCTTGGAAAGTTGATTCTAAATACTGAATGCTTCTTTAAAATATAACCTTATTTTTCCAGCAACCTCTAGGCATTGACCTAGAGAAAGATTCCACAGTTGTATAATTTTGCAAAAATTGAAGTATAGCAGTCGCCAGGTAGATTAGGACACGAACTAATGAGAAAACACCGTCACCAAGAGACTTTCAAGTCTGTTAAGCGTTCGGGTGTTCCCTGTTCCCTGCTATATAACAGCTGTCGTGGAGGTGGTGAATGACAAATGACACTGCAAGAATTGTCTCCCTCATCCCTGGAGGCACAGAAATATTAGCAGCTTTGGGTTTGACGGATGCAATCGTTGGGCGATCACACGAATGTGATTATCCCCCCGAAATTCAAAACCGCCCTGTTTGTACTCAAGCGCGTATCAATAGCAACGCCCCAAGTGGTGATATTCATGAGAAAGTTAATTATCTGTTGCAATCTGCCCTAAGTATTTATCAAATCAACACAGATGTTTTAGAGAAATTGCAACCAACTCACATTGTTACCCAAGATCAATGTGATGTCTGTGCTGTTAGCCTAAAAGATGTAGAAGAAGCAGTTGCAAGCATTACAAATACCCCTGCTCAAATTATTTCCTTACAGCCAAATGTTCTTAAAGATATTTGGGATGAGATTCAGCGAGTAGGTAACGTTTTTGGGGTAGATTCGCGGCAAGTGATCGCAAATCTACAAGCGCGGGTAAAAATAGTAGACAAAAAAACACAACATCTTTCCCAAACAGAACACTTGCCCACTGTTGCTTGCATTGAGTGGACTGATCCTTTGATGGTTGCTGCTAATTGGATTCCTGAATTAGTAACCTTAGCAGGAGGAGAACCGTTATTTAGCATCACAGGTTCGGCTTCTACTACCTTAAAATGGGAAACCCTGATTTCTAGCAATCCCGATATCATCATCTTTATGCCCTGTGGCTTTGATTTAAATCGCACCCGTCAAGAAGCTCAACCACTAACTCAACGTCCAGAATGGCAAAAGTTACATGCTGTGGAAACTGGCAGAGTTTACATCACTGATGGTAACTCCTTTTTCAATCGTCCAGGACCACGACTTGTAGATTCTCTAGAGATTTTGGCAGAAATCCAGCATCCAGAAATCTTTGAATATGGATATAAACAAAAGGGTTGGGAAGTTCTGTAAGCTTGTGTAAGCTAAAATGGCGTCTTTGCTTGTAGATGAATGGTTTTTCCCAACTGCGGATGCTCAAAACAAAGTTCCCTGGCATGTAGATGTAACCGACTTGCGGCTGCACCACATCCATAAAGGCCATCGCCCAAAATAGGTACCCCAAGTCCTTTGACATCAACTGCGTGAACTCTCAACTGATGGGTACGTCCTGTTAATGGCGTCAACTCGACGCGAGTGTAGTTTCCCTCAACTGCTATCATCTGAAAGTGAGTCACGCTGGGTTTTCCATATTGCCAATCAACTTGCTGATAAGGACTATTTTCAGGATTGCCCCATAGTGGTAATTCAATCACACCTTGCTCACTCGTGAGCGAACCGGAAAGTATGGCTTCATAAACTTTGTGAACCTGCCGTTGCTGAAACTGCTGACTCAGCTGACGATAAATTTGTTGATTGCGAGCCAATACAAGAATACCAGAAGTTTCTTGATCCAACCGATGCACGGCATTAAGGATCACACCATCCGGTAGGAGATAACGCAAACGACTCAGAACACTGTCTTGAGTGTCAAAATAACGACCTGGAACTGATAGTAATCCCGAGGGTTTGTTTACAACAATTAACCATTCATCTTCGTAAAGAATGTCAAATCCGAGTAATTGCCCATTATAAAAACACTCCACCCTGTCGTAGTCTCCCCTCCCCTTATCAAGGCTAGGGTGTACACACAAGTCATCGAATGACTCAAAACTCTCTCCCAACCTCACCCTGCCCTGTCGGGCATCCCTCTCCTTATAAAGGAGAGGGAAAGATT
>NZ_CAWPKW010000071.1:0-14446 GCF_963888615.1 Brasilonema octagenarum UFV-OR1
ATCTGCCGTTCGCGTAGCGTGCGCTTTGCGCTTAGGCAGCAGCGAAGCTATCGCCTTGTTTGAACTTCTCGCTCTAAGTTTGCAACAACCACACGCGCTCCACCAGATCTGGCACGAGGGTTTCCCTCGTGCTTGGCAATAAGTCATGCACAGAGCCATTCAGTTTAGATACCTTATAATAAGAATTATAACTACATCTGACGCATTATGGCAGGTTCACGCTCCCTTCCTGATCAGCAGACCATTCAACGAATGGCAAGTCGCTACCCAGAAATCGATATTCCCTCGATCAATGACTAATGACTGCCAAAACTCGTTAACTTTATTTGTACCGACCTACTTATCAAGATAAAGATATACACACGCGAGTGGACAGGCGCGGGCATCGCCACAGCTTAGTGCCCCGCACCCGCCCACACACGTGCTTTTAAACAAATATTTAATTTGACGATATTTAGGTCAGGATACTAATCTATATACGTAAATATACGGATTCACCTGATGGTTCTCTCGACTTTAGAGCCTTCACCTGACCGTTCTCCATGACAAACTCAAACATATTGTCAGAGAACTTTTCGTTTTGGAACGTAAGGTTTTTGTAGGGAATCAGCTTTGATTCCGTCTCTCCTGGGAATACTAGATAGAGAAAATTATCATCTTTGAGAACGACCTGTAACTTCCCTTCAGTTGGTGTTTTGTATGTTCCTGCAAGCTGTGTTAAAACTTGCGAGTCTAGAATTTCTGCCTGACGGGTAAACGTTGCTTCTGCTTCGTCGATCGACATTACTACTTTGTTCACGTCGCCTTGGGGATTGGTAAGGAAGTTCACCGATTCCTTGCCGTAAAGCTCGTCATCGGGTGTATCAAAACGGTCATAGTGAAAATGAGTCAGAGGCAGCTGAATCCTTCCCAAGTTGAATTGAAGTTCGCTATTCTTTATTTCGATCTTAAGAATGCCGTAGACTGGGTGCGCGTATTCGCCCACGTAGTCAGCTAGGGAATGTGAGGGGGTGGTATTAGAAACCCGATCCGTGGCTGCTTTTGACCGCGCCTCTTTGTCTGCTTGTTTAGCCTTAAGTCTGACATTCAGCCAGCGATCGCTCCAAGGTGTTTGAGTCAGACCCAAAAGACGTTCGTAAACGTTGTAAGTGATTATATCTGTTAAGAGAGAACAATGATCGCCAATTGTGAAGACAATCACACCGAGTTTATTTTGAGGAAGAAAAGACATCTGGGAATGAAATCCATCAATAGCTCCCCCGTGATAGGTTAACAGATGTCCTCGATAAGATGCAGTCTTGCGACCCATTCCATAAACAGGGTTAAGCAATTCCCACCAGCCCCTTGTTTCGCCTAACACGTTTGGCAGTGCCATTCCCGGTTCTATGGTTGCCTTAAGTATGTTCTCAGGAATCACCTGCTTACCGATATAAGTGCCATCGTTCATCAATGCCGCGAGCCAGTGGGACATTTCTTCGATGTTGGAGATGATCGCCCCACAGGGAGCTATGGCATCTGTTTCCTCGTAGTACGGAATCTTGTAAATCTCATTGCTTTCTCGTTTTTCGGTAAATGGTACGCCGTAGTCAGACTGCTTCAACATCTCGGCAATGCTATAAATAGTGCTGTGCATGGACAGGGGTTGGAAAATTCTCTTGCAGACAAACTCTTCCCAGGTTTTTCCCGACAGCAACTCAATAATGTACCCAACAGCAGTATACATATTGTTGTTATAGATATAAGCTTCTCGCAGTGATACCTCTGGTTTCATGTACTGAATCCGATCAAAGACATCTTTGCGAGTAAGAGAGTCCTGTTTATACCACATACTGTCGTGACGAGTTATGCCCGTGCGGTGAGCCAGCATATCCCGCAAGGTAACGGTGTTATTTAACTCATTGTTGTAGAAGCGGATTGTCGGAACAGCATCACGGATCGGTTTATCCCACGTTAGTTTACCTTCTTCTACCAGCATTCCCGCAGCTATAGCAGTAAAGAGCTTAGTATTAGAGCCTATTGGGAAGAGCGTTTTAGAGGTAAAAGGCAGCTTCTCCTCATAGTCCCGATAGCCATAACCTTGGGCAAAGATGAGTTTATCCTTTTTTACAATTCCTACACAAAATCCTGGTGCGTTCCAGTCTTTCAGGAGCTTCTCCATCTCAATGTCAAAGTCTTGAAGCAAAAGAGCGATGTCCGTCTGTTGTGTCGTAAGTTGCATTGTGCTTTTCCTTTTAAGTTAATTTTAATAGTTGGCAGTGAAACCAGCTTATGCAGTGAATAAAGGGAACGGGTAACTCTTAACTCTAGCCTTGTCAACGTGGCTATACTTTTTATGGACGAGAAAATACGTACAGCTTTGTCTTCAACCGGACGCAAAACTCTGATCGTTGCCGGTTTTGCGACAGAAGTGGTGGTACTCCATGCGGTACCGGAAGCGATGCTCCAGCAGGGAGCCGCCCAAGGGGCGATCGCTGCTGGCTATCAGGTGTATGTTCCCGTAGACGCATGTGGCGGAATGTCGGATCGAACCGAAGAGGCAGCCTTCCGAGAGATCGAGGCTGCAGATGGAGTTACCACTTCTGTGGTGACTTTAGCCACAGGAATGGCTCCTGACTTTACGACTGAGTTAGGCAAACAGATGTTTGCTATTAGCTGAATTTGTGCTTTCATTTAGTAGTTTTAAAAAGTTTATAAACACCCTATTCTTTTCGTTTATATCTCATTTTATACTTTCGATATATTGTAGATCTTATAAAGAATCCTATAATTCTTAGTATGAATTAGAAAAAGATTAAACAATTCTGTTGTGTCTAATAAGCAGGCTTTTAAAAAGCCAAAATTAGTCGAATTTAAAAATTGCGTGGATAGCGTTTATGCAGCGTTGCTTTTACCAATACTCAACTGCCTTAATTCTGTGTAGAACTGGCATGATTGAGAAAAACAGAGGTAATTATAGTTAATCCTGAAACGAGAATTGATTGCGTGGCTTATGTGATAGCGATCGCAAGGGAGCGCAGCAGCGTTTGCGCAGCGCCAAAGTCTGCCGGGGGGATACTCCCCCCGGCGTTAGCGCAGCGGGACGTAGTCCGCTTTGCCCCTTAGGGGCTAGCTATCGCCCTAACTTCCATGCTAAGTAAACTGCTCAAAGTTGCAAATCAATCAGGAAACTAGCGAGACAACCATCGTTTTCCCAATTTTGTAATTATTACGATTTCAAAAAATTGATATTCAGACATTTCATGACTCATTGAGATGTCTGAAGAAGCTTTTAGGTTCTCTTGTTGGACGATTGAATAAAGCAATAGGGTTGAGATAAGACCAAAACCTTTACCACAAAGACAATGTAGAGACGTAGCAGGCACTTTCACTACACATCAGCAAATCTCACAAAAAATCCTTAACTGAACCGTATTGCCTAATCAAAGGGGATTCTTACATCAAAAAAATCCCTGTTTTTGCTTTCTACTTTGGAACATTTTGAGACAATTAAACGGATTATGAAACCGAAAGAAACAATCTTTGTTATTCCGACTTATCGACTAAGAGATGTAGCAGAAACTATTGAAAAGTACGATGATAATTTCTGGGTGAACGGACATGCTCCAAAAATCATTATTTTTGATGATTCAAGTGTTGCTAACTACGAAAAATACTATCAACTCCTAGAGCAAACTAAAACCGTCAACGACGTATTTTATGTCGGCCCTCGTGAGAAAGAACAGTTTATCAATTTCTTAAACCAGAGACTTCGCGATAAGAAGCTTGAGTCACTCGTCAGAAACCTGTTTCGACCCAGTTATGGCGGGAATCGGAATTTTACGCTAATGTACACACTTGGACATTTAATGGTGAGTTCAGATGATGACATGAGACCGGATGCTTTAATAGAAAATAGCCCCGAATCTTTATTAGCAGATGAAATCTGTCGAGGCAAACTATTCAAGTCCAACCAGGATGGTTTCGTCCATCGTTCCTATGATTTACTCACCTGTTTTGAGGATGTTCTCGGTCAGAAAGTCAATATGATACCGGAGAACTTCGAGAAAGGGGAACTAGTTGTAGATACAGCTATGGAATTAGAAACCAACACAACAAAAGGTTTTTTCAAAGAAAACTCTCTCTTACTGCAACGAAGCAAAGTCTCTAATAGTGCTGTTGTCAAAATTGCCCAGACTTTTAGGACAGGAACTCACGATATTGATACGCTTGATTTTATTCACATGTATCTGAATGATGAAAACCAAATTAGTCTAGACGAACTCAATGATATTTATGTTCTCGTAAATTTTAGACCAGTCGTTACCAACAAAAATTGGAGGATGGATTGTGGGGTCGCGGGGTATGATAATCAGTTTGGTTTGCCACCCTTTTTCCCGACTCGACTGAGGTTTGAGGATTACATCTATCGGCTTTGGATACAGCAAGAAGGGATAGTAGCTGCACACGTAGATGCTGCACAGAACCATATTCGGAATAACTATATGCGTAATCCGATTGCAAGTGAAATTTTCAATGAGGAGATATGTAATTTACTCAAAAAGAAGATCAAGAACGGTATTTATGAACTTGAAGATCTTACGATCAAGTTTGACTATTCCGGCGAAGTAACTTCAGAAGACTCTGAAGAAATCTTGGAAAGAGTCGGCGACATCTATAATCAAGTGGTCAAAGCTTCAATAACCACTCAGAATGAAGAACGTAGACAATCTCTCCAGTTCTTTGCTGACAACCTATCGCGCGTATTTTATGGGTTTGAACCCGATTTCTTTCAGCAAAATGTCTCTCGGATTGTTGATGACGTTATCAGTCAATTTCAGGCATCTTTAGAAATATGGCCCACTCTGGTCGAAATCTGCTACTTTCAGAAGGATAAGAAAGATTTACCGCAAACCAGAGTCAGGAATAAGAAATTAAAGTCTAGAAATGGCAATCGACTTTAACAACGACAAAATCCGTTACTAAAATAGAGTCATCCACCCAGACATGGCAAGCTTTGGATTGCGGTTAAGATAGAGGTTGCAATATGAACGACATGACAAAAACCCAACTACCTATTCCCCCGCATTTCAACCCCGAAGAAGTCGGCTATGTCTGGCGCGTACCTTACCAACAACGTGCAGAACAAGCGAGAGAATGGGCAAATAAATATAATATTAAACCATCTTCAGAAGATATAACACGCATTTGTTTACTTCTAATTGATGTACAAAACACATTTTGCATTCCGGAGTTTGAATTATTTGTAGGTGGTAAATCTGGAACAGGTGCGGTAGATGATAACGTCCGCTTGTGTGAGTTTGTCTATGGCAATTTCGGAGTCATTACTAAAATTATCCCGACTATGGATACTCATACAGCAATGCAAATTTTTCATCCCATTTTTTGGGTAAATGCTGCAGGTGAACATCCAACTCCTTCTGCTACCAATATTACACCAGCAGATATTGAAAAAGGGGTTTGGAAAGTTAACCCAGGAGTTGCTTACAGTCTTGGATATAACTATGAATTTTTAGAAAAACACGCTTATCACTACGTTAAGCAGCTTAGTCAAGATGGCAAATATCCTTTAACTGTGTGGCCTTATCATTCTATGCTAGGTGGTATCGGTCATGCATTAGTTTCTGCTGTAGAAGAAGCAGTATTTTTTCACAGTATTGCTCGTCAGACTCAGACACAATTTGAAATCAAAGGTAATCACCCTTTAACAGAAAATTATTCAGTCTTACGTCCAGAAGTTTTGGAAAGTTTTGATCAACGTCATATTGGACAAAAGAATACGCACTTAATTCAACAATTATTAGATTTTGACTGTGTGATAATCGCAGGACAAGCAAAAAGTCACTGTGTTGCTTGGACAGTGGATGATTTACTAACAGAAATTCAACAGATAGATTCTAATTTAGCGAAAAAAGTTTATTTGCTGGAAGATTGTACTTCCCCTGTTGTTGTTCCTGGTGTTGTGGATTATTCGGAAGCTGCAGATGCTGCATTTGAGAGATTTGCCACTTCTGGGATGCATCTGGTTCAATCCACTCAGTCTATTTTGAGTTGGTTTGAAGAATGATATTTAGTGTTAGATATAGCCATATTCCGCTAAAAAACGCAAGTTATAGCCGTGGAGAGTATAGTTACAAACCTTTAAACATTCTTTACCATGTCACAGTAGGTGTAGGCGAATCTGGATTTTTTTCTAATTGTATTTGTACAAGTGGAAAGATAAATAAAATGCCTACAACAGTAGCTAAAAATCCCACAGTTAAAAAACCTACCAAAAGATGAAATCTCAAATTTTTAAGCTTTCCTGCATTAGTGGCATTATTTAATGGAGAACTGACGGGAATTGTAGCAGAGAGAACTTTCAATACTTCATCTGCTGACTGATAACGATCATGAAAATTTTGGCGAACCATTTTATCTAGAATAGCAGCTAACTCAGGACTAACTGAGGCTTTTTCTCGCCAAATTATTTCTGAACTATTGGAATCTCGTGGTAAATTTTTGGCAGCTAATCCTGTCAAGGCTTTTATTCCTATAATGCCCAAGGCATAGATATCACTACAAAATTGTGGATTTCCTGCTAATTGTTCGCTGGGCGTATAACCAAGAGTTCCAAGAGGAATTGTTGTTATTCCTTGTCCTTGAGTATTTGTAGTCTGGGAACTGACTTGTTTGATCGCACCAAAATCAATCATGATAATCTTGCCATCTGAAGCACGTCGCATTAAATTTGAGGGTTTAATGTCTCGATGGATTACTCCTTGTTGGTGGATTACTCTCAAAATTTTCAGAACTTCCCGCAATAATTCGATGACTTCAGACTCGCTCAATTGCTTCCCAGAGTAAATTTCGTTGCTTAAATCCGAACCGTCAATATACTCTTGAACCAGAAAAAAATCTTGGTCTTCTTGAAAGTGAGCAAACAGTTGAGGAATTTGTTCGTGATTCCCTAACTTATAGAGAGTTTGCGCTTCAGTATCAAACAGACGTTGTGCTATTACCAACTGATCGGGATCTGAAAACTGAGGTTGGAGTCTTTTAACAACTCGCAAAGGCTTATCAGGGAGATGGGTATCTTTTGCGACATAAGTTTCGCCAAAACCTCCTTTGCCTAAGCAATAGAGAACTTGATAGTGTCCTCCTAGAGTATTCCCTATAATATTCATGTTACATAAGTGGTGAAAGCCAGATATTGACAATATTTTTGCATAAGTAAGTCGGCACGATAAAACCAATATATGTTGAGTTTTGTAAAAACTGTGGAATGAGCCATTTCTACGTTGTTTTCTAATTTTACATTTTGTTATATAAGTTAATTTTTGAACGCCGACTTACTTAATTTATTAAAGAATTGATATCATTTTTTTTATTATGACTTACCAATTCCCCTATAGTGCGACTATGAATCTCAGAAAATATCAACTTATGGCTCAAATTCTAGCCACAATTTTCATGCTATCTGGTACAAGCGCTTGTTCTTCTAAGCTGTCAGCCTCTCAAAATGAACCGACTGTTTTTAATTGTGTGGAACAAAAAGGTAGATGGGTAACTATTGCTAAAAGAGGAGAAGCTACTTCCAGTAAACCTATTTTTAGCTGGCAAACAAAAGAATTTGATGAGTGGACTCCAGAGAGACGCTGCTATCACGTTTCAGGAAAACTGACAACAATAGTGGCAAAGAATGGAGGCAGATTAAATGGTTTAAATTTAACTTTTGGTAAAGTAGATTCTGGTGAGACTGTCATTTGTGTTATTAATGCAGCTCAGAAAGACTGCGATCGCCAAAATCTTATTTTGACTCTGAATAAGGTAAATGCGAAAAACCCCAGTTTGGTCTTAGCGCAAATAACTAATTTTGCTCAAGGAAAGAGATCTGACAATACTGTCAATGAGAAAGGAAGAGTGACACAATTCGTTTCTTTAGAAGCCTTGGTTAATCGCTATTTTGATAAAAACAATGGTTTTTAACAAAATGTAATAATGATTAATAAAATAAAATTCTTTGTTATTCTGACTATCTCTATCCTCTGCGTCCTACTACCCCAGATTGCTAATGCTATCAATTACGAGCAAATCAGTGAAATAGCCAAAAAAATAACAGTTTTAATTGATGGCTGTAACTCTGGTTCTGGGGTAATTTATCAGCGTCAGGGCAATACTTACTACGTTCTCACAGCTAAACACATTTTTGATAATTCTGCTGTCGGATGTTTGGCGATCGCACCAGATGGAACGCGATATGAGATTAATAGCAATGACGTACTTGTTCCTATTGCAAATGTGGATTTAGCAGTAGTCAGCTTTAACAGCAACCAAGATTACAATCTAGCCACTATTGGCAATTCTCAACAAGCTACTTCTGGTAAAAATGTCTATGTCGTTGGTGCGCCAGAACCTAGTATAGCCATTCCCAAACGCACTACACTAGTAGTCTCTGGCAATATTGTTGGTAGGCAATCTTCTCAAGAAGGTTATGAATTAATTTACAATAACGCCACCAGTCGAGGTATGAGTGGTGGTGCGGTATTAGACGCGCAAGGACAATTGATTGGTATTCACGGACAAGGTGATCGAGTTGACAAAGAAAAGACAGGTTTAAATTTAGCAATTCCGATTGAGACTTTTTTAAAAGCTGAAATTGCCAATATTCCTAAGCCTATATCTGCTTCTACTCCTTTATCTTCCCCAGAACCACAAGTAGAAGTAAATTACAGTACCTTAGAAAACCAGTTAAAAACATTAGCTTGGAAAGAAGCTAACGATACTACAGTGAAGTTAATGCTTCAATTGGTAAATCGAGAATCTGAAGGTTGGTTTACTAAAGAAAGTCTTGCACAATTACCTTGTGAAGATTTAAAAGTTATAGATAGTCTTTGGCAGAAATATTCTAGATATAAGCCGGTTTTTGGAGAGGAACAGAGTAAGTTTGGTTTTAGTGTTCAAAAAACTATTTTTGAGGAAATTGTACGTCAACAAGGTGTTCGTAATGCCAACGCTTTTAATTTATTTGCTCAAGCACTTGAGTGGAGTGGTGGGTGGGGAGAAAAAAACTACGAATCTATTTCTTACAAATTAGATGCCCGAGCAGGACATCTTCCCGCTCTACCTGGGGTTTTACCTTTAGCACAAAAATCTGATCAGTCTATTGAGTCTTTACGTACTCAAGCAGGTGAGTATGCTACAAGGGGAATTATTATTTTGTTTGTTGGTTTACCTGGTGGGATTATGATAATTGTCCCTGTTTTGAGTTATTTCATTATTTCTATCATTCGTCCTAAATCTGATTACGATAAATGGGATGATGATAACGAGAAAATCGTAATTATTGTTGTATTAGTTTTAGTTAGTAGCATTGTATTATGTTTCTCATTACTGATGTGTTTTCATAGTAATCGTCTACAAAATGAAGCTACACAAAAACACAATACCCTACAAAAAAGTATTCCAACTGCTGGTTCTAAAGTTTTAGCGGGAATAGAACCTCTTATTTCTAGTTTAGAACGCTGCGAATTCTCAAAATTCAAGTAAGTTTATACTGAGCTTCCCGTTGAGCTTTGCGTGGAATTAAACAAGCAGACGACAGAAAAACAATTATCTACGCAAGAGTTAGTAGTAGAGGTCAAAAAGACGACCTCGATTTACAATCTTACTCACTGCTGTAAATATTTTCTAGGATCTTGAGCCGCCCAACCTAGGGATGAGCTAGAACGCACTTCAAAATGGAGATGGGGTTGGTTTGTGGTAGGTGTTCCAGTTGTACCCACAGTTGCGACGATGTCTCCTTTATTCACTTGTTGACCAAGGTCGACTTTGATATTTTCAAGATGGGCGTAGCGGCTTTGTAATCCGCCACTGTGATTGATAATGACTAAATTACCATAAGTCCCTTGCTCACTGGCAAAAGCGACTGTCCCATCAGCGATCGCTTCCACAGGCGTTCCTTTTGCTGCTAACAAATCCACACCACTATGAAAAAAAACTTTACCGTTGGTAGGATTAGTCTGCCAGCCATAAGGTAAAGCCACGGTTACGACTTCCGCTAATGGATACCCAGCTAATTTACTCGGAGTAGAAGTTGGTGTGACAGACTCAGTTATGGGACGATTGGGTGAGCGTTTTACCTCTGGAACAAACACAAATCTGGAATTTTTCTGACACCCATTCACCTCAAATAAGACATCAGGACGGATTTTATATTTTGCCGCTATTTGTCGCCAGTTTTGACTAGGAGGTACTTCAACAACAATCCCATTGTAGGGAGGTATTTGAATTTCGCGACCAATAGTAACTTTATTATTTCTTAAGGTCGGATTCATGGCGATAATAGTAGCTGGTGTGAGATTATAACGCTGGGCTATACTCTCCACAGTATCTCCTGGTGCAATTTTGTGTCGCCCGAAGCGTTCAAGGGCTGAACTCTGACAACCAGTGATAGTCTGTTGTGCAAGTGCAGAGTATGGGCTAGTATGTATAAGCCCAAGGGTGCTGGTGACTATGCTAATACAGAGAAAGAGCAAACGATAGCAAACAGTCATGTATACAAACGAGGCACTCAATTACTCTAGATTTTAAATCGCAACAGCAGGCGACCAGAGGTCGTGAGTCCTTAAGCAGTGCTTATTTGTAACGAAAACTTACTGATCAGCAATGAATCTTTGAGAAGAATTCAGAATGCAGAACACAAAACCCAGTTGGAACTCTAAAGGATGAATCAGCTACCACTTATCAGTTACCAGTGAGCCAGCGCTGCAGGAGGTGAGACCAGTGCTGCGGGAGGGTTT
This sequence comes from Brasilonema octagenarum UFV-OR1, assembly GCF_963888615.1. Classification (NCBI taxonomy): domain Bacteria; kingdom Bacillati; phylum Cyanobacteriota; class Cyanophyceae; order Nostocales; family Scytonemataceae; genus Brasilonema; species Brasilonema octagenarum. Next base: position 10,779 of record NZ_CAWPKW010000071.1, read on the forward strand.
CCCTCCGCAGGCATCTGGCGAACCCGAAGGGGTCTCCCGACCTAGGCGACTGCGAACCCGAAGGGTTACCAGTTATCAGTTATCAGGTAGGAAACGGACTCGTCCACCCCTTGTTTACTGTTCACTGTTCACTGACTCCGCTGTTTACTGTCCGTGAGTTCTGACTCTACCAGTTCCGGGTTCTTGCTTAGTCAACTATCCCCTAACTTGACTACACTTAGAAGTTAGCATCTGCATTGCTGTCCTTAAATATAATGATTATGAAATTATCTTTATCTTTAAAGCAACTGGTTATTTATCTATCTTTATTGACTATCGGCGGCGGTGCAGGCTTGTTTGGTAGTCGCTACTTTATACCACAAAATACTTGGTTTAAAGAGTTAAGAAATGTAACAGCGTCTTCATCCTCGGAAACCCCAGTTTCAAATCCTGTTCAAAGTCAAGTTGGGGCTACTATTGGCGATAACATGAATTTTATTGCTAGTGCTGTTCAAAAAACTGGACCAGCAATCGTCCGAATTAATGCAACCCGCAAAGTGGCGAATCCTATTTCTGATGCTTTAAAGAATCCTCTGTTGCGGCGGTTTTTTGGAGAAGAAGAGCAACCATTCCCCCGAGAACGAATAGAGCGTGGTACCGGTTCTGGGTTTCTTTTGAGTGAAAATGGACAAATACTAACTAATGCTCATGTGGTTGCAGATACTGACACAGTATTAGTAACCCTCAAAGATGGTCGGACTTTTGACGGTACGGTAGTGGGAGTTGATTCTATAACAGATGTTGCTGTTGTCAAAATTTCGGCTTCTGATCTGCCAACTGTAAGAATCGGTAATTCACAAAACTTAATACCCGGTCAATGGGCGATCGCCATTGGTAATCCTTTGGGCTTGGACAATACTGTGACAATCGGTATTATCAGCGCTACAGATCGCACGAGCGCTCAAGTTGGTGTTCCAGAAAAGCGAGTCGGTTTTATTCAGACAGATGCAGCTATTAACCCTGGGAACTCAGGGGGACCATTGTTAAACGCTCAAGGCGATGTTATTGGCGTAAACACTGCTATCCGCGCCGATGCTCAAGGGCTTGGTTTTGCCATCCCAATTGAAACAGCAGCCCGTATTGCTAACGAGCTTTTCACTAAAGGGCGTGTACAACATCCTTTCTTGGGGATTGAAATGTCAGATCTTTCTCCTGCCAAAAAACAACAGATTAATCAAGACAAAAATCTCAAGATTAAGGAGAATGTTGGTGTCGCAATTACAGGAGTTTTAGAAAAGTCTCCAGCACAACGAGCCGGACTCCTTCCTGAGGACATGATTCAAAAAGTCAACGGTAAGCCGGTGAAAACGTCTGCTCAAGTACAGAAACTAGTAGAGTCCAGTAGTGTAGGCAAGATTCTGGAAATTGAGGTCAACCGCAACGGGGAATTCAAAACATTTCAAGTACAGTTAGGAACCTATCCCCAGAAGTAGTCCATAGTCAAGGAGTCTAATAATCTTTGACACTTGACACTTGAGCGTTGAGTGTTGACTTACGGATTGTTATTCAAATGATCTAACTGCATCCGTTGTTCCATTTGGCGAAGAAAATAACCCGTCATCATAGCCGAGGCTAAAAGACCCGCCAGATTGTCTCGATCTGTTGTAATTTGCACGTTAAAATTTTCAGCGGGTAACATACCGACTAGCCCTTGGACATTTTGGGAAATGATTTGTTTAATTTCGGGGCTGACGGACTGAGCGACGCGGGCTAGAACCTCAGGAGACTGGTGCTGTAGATACTTGAGTAAGTGGTTGGGGTGTTCCTCAAAGCTATCAGAGATAAGCTGATTGGGATGTTCCTCAGGGTAGTCATTCAAAAAGTTAGGATCAAACACCATTGGCTGTTTTTGTAGCTGAGTTTCTTATTCTACTCTAAACCATACTAGAAGGGTCAGGCATCTGGGCACCTCTTTCTGAGGTACTAGGATTGTTTGACAGTAGCAGAACTGCTGTTGGATTCTGCTGCTGTGAGTTCTAGCTCTAGTTGTTTTTGCTCCTGTCCGTTGGACAATAATGGCGGAAGTTGCTCGATTTGGAAATACTGGTGAAATTTAGAGGTGATTTGTAAAGAATACGAGCGAGATTCACTGTCTCGGCGTTTTCTGACAAAACCAAGTTCGACGAGTTCTTGAACGTGTTGATATGCACCAGAACCGCGCAGGTTAATCAAATCGCTTTGGAGTATTGGACTGTTTAAAGCAATTCCTGCTAAAGTCCGCAATGCTCCCACGCCCAATTCTACTGGAATCAGAGTTTGCACTAGGTCATGAAAATCTGAGCGCAGTTGCAAACTATAACCATTTGGAGTTTCAACAACTTCTAGGGCGCTATCTCGGCGGGCATACTCATCAATGAGTTCTATGATGCCTTCCTCTGCTGTCGCGCGATCGCAAGCGGCATACTCAGTAATTTCACTGATAGACAGGGGCTTACCCTTCAAATAGAGAATTGCTTCTATCTTGGTCGCTGCATTTATCACGGCATTAGTCATTGGTCATTAGGCCTTAAGTATTAGGCATTAGGCATTAGTTACTGGTATAGCTCTTAACAGGGAATAGGGAAGGCTTAACGCTTAACGCTTAACAGGTCTGAAAGTCTCGTGGTGTCCGTATTTCCTCATTAGTTCATGTCCTCATTTACCTGGCAACTGCTATACAAAGAAAAAATGACAAATCACAAAAGAGAATCACAGGTGTTTGGAAAGCTATCATGTTTAATGACATAAGTCAAGGTGATCATTGAGATCACCAAAGACGAACCTTGGGCAATACCCAAAATTGTAATAATTGACTTTACTCTTCACCCAGCCTGGTTTTTAGAATAAATTCAGCGATCGCCAAATCTTGTGGAGTTGTTAGCTTCAAATTCGTCTCCTCTCCTTCGATAACTCGCACAGGAAAGCCGCACTTTTCAAACAAAGCAGCATCATCTGTCACTTCCCACCCTTGACGGACACCTTCGGCGTGACACTGCTTGAGCAACTTAACATCAAATCCTTGGGGAGTTTGGGCTGCCCATAATTGCCGTCGGTCAGGCGTGCTTTGAATAATGCCATTTTCATCTACGACTTTAATCGTGTCTTTAACCGGGACAGCAGCAATCAAACCAGGACAGTCTCGAATTGCTTGAGCACAAGAGTTGAACAAATCTGGTGTGGCGAGGCATCTAGCTCCATCATGAATCAAGACTTCCTTAGCGGAGTGCGATAACGCCTGTAGTCCATTGTAAACCGATTCTTGACGCGTAGAACCTCCTTGAATCAATTCTACTGGCTTAGAGAGCTTTAATTGAGTAAGAATCGTCTGAAAATCTTGCCAATCATAAGGTTGGGAGATAATGCCTATCCAACTGATAAGACTAGCCGCTTCAGCAGCCAGAAGGGTCCACGCGATAATAGGCTTAGAGCCCACCACAAGTAGGAGTTTATTGCGGTCACTTCCCATTCTTCTTCCGGTTCCAGCGGCTGGAATTAATAAATGCACAGAATCCCTCAGTTTCACTATAGGGGATAGGTTATACCAATTCAAAATTCAAAATTCAAAATTCGTCTTAAAAAGTTTTGCGCCGGGAAACCCCTTCGGGTATCTCCTGCACAGACGCTACTTTGTAAGTCCCAAAGGGACACGC
>NZ_CAWPKW010000072.1:0-750 GCF_963888615.1 Brasilonema octagenarum UFV-OR1
GAAAAATACTGGGGGAGTATTAAGGGCAGCGTTTGTTAATCTTGCCTTAGGCGTACTCTTTGCGTTTACTGTAGCGCTGGGTTTTGAGCTATTTGCCTCACGCATTGCCGCCATTTATTTGGACATCAATAATCCCGATAATGCAGTGGCAATTAGTCAAGCAACTTTTTTCCTCAAATTAGCAGGAGTCTACCAAATTTTTTCCAGTATTCAATTCATTTGTGTTGGGGCTTTGTTAGGGTTGCAAGATACCCATATGCCCATGCTAATTAACATATTGTCTTTCTGGGGTGTTGGGCTGGGTGGAGGTTATCTAATGGGAATAGCTTTAGGATGGGGAGGAATTGGTTTCTGGTACGGTTTAATTCTAGCTCCGGCAATTTCGAGCATATTTTTAATGGTATGGTTTTATAGGGGTGCTTACCGAGATAGGGATACTGTTGGCGAAATACTTAACACAACCAACTGTGCGGGATAAGTCCATATCGGGTAATATTTATTCTCGTCCGTAACCATCAAGGGTTTCAGCGCTTCCTTCTGGGAGAATCACAAATGGATAAAGTCGATCTCATACCATTGGCAATAGCGCTTTTTCATCACTCTGGGAAAATAAAAATTGAAGGCAACTTTTGAAAATTAGACGGCAATTGGGTTTGGGGGTTTATTTTCTAACATTATGGGAGAAATCACGTCTTTTGCCTGAAAGTCTTGCATAGCAAGGACGCTATTTTTTCCTCTGGTGAGAGTGAT
>NZ_CAWPKW010000073.1:0-746 GCF_963888615.1 Brasilonema octagenarum UFV-OR1
GCTAAACCAGTGGAATGCATAATAAATAAGGGAGAAATCCTCTACATACCGCCGGATTGGTGGCATCATTTCAAAAACCTCGAAGACACAATCAGCTTGGCTATCAACACAATGAATGAATGGAGCTATGAACTAATTCGTCAAGGTTTTTTAGAGCGGAATCCAATAAAAGGTCATCTTTTTCCGCTAATTGTGAAATTTCCGTTCCTAGGCAAAGCTTTATTGGCTGTTGGTTTGCTCTAACACTAGAACAAGTGACTTTGATCGCTACAACAAGAGGGCTTAGCTCTTAACTTATTGTATTCAGTGTGCTGTTGATTTTAGCTGTTTCACATTTAACTTGCATATTGAGGCGAGTAGACTGTCATTTGTTTGACTAAAATATTACAAAGGACAAATCGACAGAAGCAGACAACGATGATGAAAAACTATGCAATGTAGCTTTGTAAAAGTTGATAAAAATTATTTTTCATTGGGTTGGCAACAATAGGGTTGCAAAGCAATACGTAAAGCAAGGATAAACCTTTTATGTCTTCGTCTTCAGCAACTAGCTATAACAAATTTGATGAACCATTTGCCCGAATCCATAACGAAAATTTGGGGCCAAGTTACAACAAAATAGCGTTGCCAACATTGGAAAAATTACTATTACCTTACCTTCCTGAGAGAGCGAATATTCTCGACCTCTGTTGTGGGACAGGTCAACTGTCACAATGGCTGTTAAATAAAGGTTATCAGGTGACTGG
>NZ_CAWPKW010000074.1:0-13740 GCF_963888615.1 Brasilonema octagenarum UFV-OR1
CAGTGCTGCACAGAGAAGTGCCTTGCGGAGCCAGTACTGCAGGAGGGTTTCCCTCCGTAGGTATCTGGCGTCGGGTTCCCCGCGTTGTGGCAACTTCGGAGAGGGTCTCCCTCCGTAGGTATCTGGCGTCCGGCTCTGCCGACTTGTAAGCGCAAGGCGCAGGCTACGCGAACGCGCAGCGTCTCCGCAGGAGTTAGCACCTGGCGTGGGTTGGGGGGATCTTCCGGGGATCTTCAAAATATTAAAACGTTAACCGAACAGTATTGACTGCGGACTTATCTACCGCCTTCTACCAAAACCACTTGAACGGGGGACTCGCGAACGACCACCGCTACCAAAACTACTACCGCTAGGACTGCGTCTGACATTAGAATTACCAGAAGGTCTTAGGGTACTTCCACCAAAGCCGGAACCAGTCGAACGACTGCCCGTATTTGGAGTAGTCTGTCGTACGGTTGAAGAATTACCAGGATATGATCTTCTAATTGTGCCTGTGCTACGGAAAGAAGTACGGTTTCTCTCTACTGCTGGCGCTGCATTATAGCGGCTGCGATAACTACTAACCGCATCGCCATAGGTACTACCATAACCACCATAGCCAGTCAGGACTCCACCAGGCTGATATACAGGCGGTACATAATGTTGAGGTCTAAACAACATACTACCAATAGCCTGTCCGGCTATAGAACCAGCAACAGATCCGGCAAAGGGTGCCCAGAAGCTATTTTGTTGACGGACGACTACTGTTTCCTGTTGTCCGGTTTGGGGATTGGTTTTCGTCTCAGTAACGTTGTGGACGTAATCAATTTTGAAGTCTTCTGTTAAATATAAAGCTGGCTGTCCATTCTCTACTTTTAGATAACTTTTCTTTCCTTGCTTGATTTCATCATCCGTCAGCCGCGCCATTTGTAAATTTTGGCTTTTAAAACTTGGGGGCGTAGCGTTGAGTAAAAGCAACGTATACTCCCCGTCAGCATCGTTATAGTTAGCTTGCTGTACTGGATACTGACCATCATTCAGTTTGGTGGTTGCTGTCGTCGTTTGAGTTGTACTGCTTGCTTGAGGTGTAGCTTTATCTGACCCCCCGCCACCGCAGGCGACAGTTGTTACACACAAACTCAAGGCCAAAAAAACCGCTGTTAATTTACGCACGATTGTCATGAACATTTGACTCTCATCCTATCTCCGAGCTTAACAATTTCTTACTAGGGTGGTTGGTACGGACAACCCAACCAATTACAAAGGAATTAATTCCGGGAAATATTGCAATAGCTGGTCGTTGGTGAGTTCATCACCCAATCGAGCTGGTGAAAAATGCACCTGAATTGCCCGTAATTTATGTTTGTAGTGTAAGTTTATTAGAGCCTTAAAGCCTTCCTTAAGTGCCGTAATATTAGCCAAGTCAGTCTCTAGATCTGGGACTTCTCCTTCACAAGCGATTGTGATCATAATCACGACATTGCGCGTTACAGGAAGAGATAAAGGTTCATCTCTTCCCGAGTCAGAACTAAAATCTGGTTCACTGAGGTAACGTTGAGCGGAGTCTGTAAATAATTCATTCACATAGTCTCCCGCCTCTCCTTCACTCCAAAATACGTCGCCTTCATTAGCCGCAGAAAGCCAATATTCATCGTATTGCAGTAGGGTTTGGCAGATTTCTACCAATTCTTCTCCCAAAATTTCTATGTCACCATCGGCATCTATAGCTTCCCTGCCAGCACGATTTAAAACTCCTAAAATAGGTGCTACCTCAGACCCACTCAAATTTAGCATGATACGAGAGACCACATAACGGGTCTTACCTATCATCTTATTAAAGGTACTACGCATGTTTCTTCCTCCTTTTGAATGTTGTTAGCTGTTAATCACTAACCGCTCACTCATGACTTATATAATGTAATCCTTATCAGTTATCAGTTATCAGTTACCAGTTTTCACCCTATGGCTAACGCCACGCCTTACGGCCATCGGCGGCTTCGCCCTTCGGGAACGCCCGTCGCCTGGCTGTCGGGAAACCCTCCCGCAGCGCTGGACTCACTAGATGCCTAGTAGGTCGGGAAACCCTCATAATGCGCACTGGACTCACTGTTTACTGTTGACTGTTCACTGTTGAATGTTTGAAAGCTCCAGATTTATAGTTTTTGATCACCAAGGTGCAAAATATACATGATATAAAATCTCAAAATGACAAATAGATGAATATTGGTATTTTAGGACTTGGACTGATAGGTGGGTGCTTAGGTTTAGATTTGCGATCGCAAGGACATCATGTTTTAGGCGTTAGCCGACGAGAATCAACCTGTAAGCGAGCAGTAGCCCTTGGTAGCACAGATGAAGCGTCAGTTGACATCAGCCTGCTAGCAAAAGCCGAAGTGGTATTTATCTGTACACCCATAGGGCTTATTGTTCCCACATTAGAGCAGCTCATCCCCCATCTGGCTTCTCATACAATTGTCACTGATGTCGGTTCAGTTAAAACACCGATAGTTCAAGCAATAGCTCCCCTGTGGGAGAATTTTATCGGTGGACACCCAATGGCGGGAAGAACCGATAGTGGTATAGAAGCAGCTATCCCCAATTTATTTGAAAAAAAACCTTATGTCCTGACACCAACACAAACAACACCACCACATGCAATCACAATCGTAGAAAAAATTGTACATGAACTTGGAGCGACTCTCTATCATTGTTCTCCAGAAGAGCACGACCGAGCAGTCAGCTGGATTTCCCATTTGCCCGTGATGGTTAGTTCCTCGTTGATTGCAGCTTGTATGAGTGAAACCGACACGAATGTGCTGGAATTAGCCCAGAAGTTTGCTAGTTCTGGTTTTAAAGATACAAGTCGTGTTGGTGGCGGTAATCCAGAGTTAGGGCTGATGATGGCGCGGTACAATCGTGCCTGCTTGCTCAATTCACTCCAGCAATATCGTCACAATCTAGATGAATTGATTTATCTCGTTGAGCAGGAAGATTGGGTAGCTTTAGAACAACACATACAGTCTACTCAAAAGGCAAGACCGAAGTTTGTTGAGTAAGATTTAAAAAAGAATTCAGCAAGTCCTGATTCAGGAGTCAGAATCACTTACGCTCGCAATAAAAAAAATACTCATTAGAAGTCGCATAGAATTCATACTGAATTCTGGCTCCTGACTCCTGAGTTCTTTGTGTTAAAACACTATACTAAGATCTTGCACCAGCTTTTCCGTCCGCCAAGAAATAAATTTGTTGGCTCAAAGCTCAAGTAAGCTAAAGCTTACTCAATATACATTCCAGTCCGTTTTAACGGACTTTGATTATGAGCCTTGAACTAAAGTTCAAGGCGTACTTAGGGGAAGGTTCAAGTTCTGAGTATAGTTATTTTTAATTGAGAGACTGAATATGGTATTACAAACACAAAAGCGCCATTACACCCCACAAGAATATCTGGAATTAGAAGAGCGAGTCGAATACAGAAGTGAATATAGAGATGGAGAAATTATCCCAATCCCAGGGGGAACAACTAACCATAATAAAATAGCTGGAAATTTTTGTAGAAAATTCCCTTTAACAGTACAAGGACAAGCTTATGAAATATATATGACTGATGTAAAGGTATGGATACCTCGTTACCGTCTCTACACTTATCCTGATGTGATGGTTGTCAAAGGTGAACCTATATACGAAGGAACGAATATGACGACTATTACTAATCCCTTGTTAATTGTTGAAGTTTTATCAAATTCAACTAAAAATTATGACAAAACAGACAAGTTTAAATATTATCGTTCCATTGCTGAATTTCAAGAATATATTATGATTGACCAGTATAGTTTTTCTGTGGAACAATATGTGAAAAAAGCACAAGGAGAATGGACTTTTAAAGAGCATGAAGGGGAAGATGCCGTTTTAGTCCTAAATTCTATAGATTTTCAAATTAGCTATACTGATATTTATGCTCGGGTGAATTTTGAGTTGAGCGAGGAATAGTAGCATGGTTCCTGCTATTCGCCTTTTAAGCGTTCAAGAATATCATCGCATGGCGGAAATTGGAATTTTTCATCCAGAGGAACGAGTTGAGTTGATTGCAGGACAAATCATCCGAATCTCAGCGAAAGGAACTGCTCATGAATCAGCAATTACTAGAACAGAGAGATTATTTCGCCAACGTTTGGGTGAACAAGTTTTGCTAAGGCTTCAGTCACCTGTTCAACTTGATGATTACTCAGAACCAGAACCAGATATTGCGGTGGTTATGCCCAATCCGCTAGATTATGATGACCATCATCCAACTGCGTCTGAAGTCTTTCTGATGATTGAGATAGCCGATAGCAGTTTCAAATATGACCGAGAGGTCAAAGCTCCTGCTTATGCCCGATCTGGTATCGTAGATTATTGGGTTTTAGATGTAAATGCACGCAAGCTGCACGTATATCGCTTACCGAGTCAAAATGGTTATCAAAGTGAAGCAATCCTTACAGAAGATGTGACAATTTCACCGCTAGCGTTTCCTGAGTGCGTGATTGCAGTTCGGGAAATGTTGCGTCCTATTAGTAAATAGTACAAGCAGCACAGAGGGTACTGGAGGCGAGTAAGGTTCTTCGTCTTTTATAACTTTTTATCCAGACATCATATGGTATGAAGCTTACTGATTCTAAATTATCCAAAAAATCTAAAAAAAATTGCTCGCGCTTCGCGCTCAAAAGTGAAGAGAAAAGAATAAAGCGCAAAGTGCAAAAGGGCTAAGAGTGTAAAGGGCTAAGAAGTGCTGAGCCGCGCGACCACAACCCTAAAACCCACGTCGGGCAACGAGTGAGCATGGACGTTGCTGTTGCGGAACGCCGAGCGACAGACCCCCGGCTCGTAGAACCAGGAACCCGCACGCACCAGACGAGAATCATTATCATTATTACTCATCCAAGAGCTACCATCAGCCGGTGCTCCTTCGTAGCTACCATGCCAGGCATCTTGGCACCACTCCCATATATTACCATGCATATCATACAAACCAAAAGCATTTGATGGAAATTTTCCTACCTCTGTTGTTTGCTGACGATATTCACCCTTTGGTCCAGAACCATAAGTGTAGTTGCCGTTGTAGTTTGCTAAATCTGTGGTAATAGTTTCGCCAAAGTGGAAAGGGGTAGTTGTTCCCGCGCGACAAGCATATTCCCATTCTGCTTCACTGGGGAGACGATAGGGCTTTCCAGTTTTGTGAGACAAGCGATTGCAAAATTCAATTGCATCGTCCCATGACACACTCTCAACAGATCGATTAGCTCCTTTAAAGAAGGATGGATCTGGATCTAAATCTATGTTGACCTTAGCAAGACCGGCAACGGCTTTCCATTGAGCTTGCTTCACTGGAAACTTACTCATATGGAAAGGTTGAATGGTGACAGTGTGCTGTGGACTTTCACTAGCAAGGCGTTCTAGCTCATTCTCTGGAGAACCCATCAAAAACTGACCGCCAGGAATTGCCACCATCTCCAGCAAGGCATCATTGCCCAAGTCTTCTGTGAAAAATTCTGCTTGACCCCGATGACGGTTGATTTCGTAGGTTTTTCCTCTGTCTAAACTTGATTTGAGGATGATTGTGGCATACTCGAACTCAAACTGCTGAGTTTGAATATTAGTTTGAATAACTGAGGGAGATTTTGGCTGAGAAACTGGTGATGATTGAGTTTCAGGTCGTTTTCGTAATTCTGCTAGCTGCTTTTGTTGCTGAGTTCTTTCTTGCTCTTGCTGTAACCTCTCTGCTTCTTGTCGGTTATGTTCATATTCTGCTTGTTTCGGAGTAATGATCCGTTGTTCAATTGAGGCGATATCTTCATCGCGCAGTCCCAGATACTGCTGATATTCTTTGAAATCTTTTTGAGTTGTCTGGCTAAAGGGATATTCTTGATCAATTGCCTGAATCAATGCTTGCTCATATTCATCGCGCTTACGTTCATACTCCCGATAAGGTTGCAAAACTTCTTCTTCAATTGCAGCTGCTTCTGCTGGAGTTAATCCCCACTCATCCCGCTTTCCGTCTAAAATTCTACGAGCAAAGACAGAAAACTCGTGACCTTCCTTAGCCCGAATTTCTACTTCCTTACGATATTTCACCTTAGGATCATCCTTTGGTGATTTTGCCAGCAAAATTTTATGACCTTCCTCAATTGGGTAAAACTTGGGAGTCATTGCTGGTGCTGCTTCTTTTACCTTGCTGCTAGCATACTCGTGCAGTTCATCAATCGAAATCCAACCATCGCCATCGCGATCCGCTGCACCTTTTTCCATACCTTCGACCAAGTAGCGGGTGTATATGGAGAGGTCTGAACCTTCTTGTTCAAATGAGTATTGGGTGGATGTCGAAGAGGTGAGGATTGCCCGTCCTTTACCGCCTAGCTGTTCCTGTAAATTTACACTACCATCATCTTTGACCGTTAGTCCTTTGGCGATCGCCCCGCTAAAGCAACGTCTAAAATAATCACCTGTCTTTGGGAACGGCTCTCATTCATATTTTCGTGCAGAACACTCGCTGCTACTGCTGAAGCCTTGAACAACCTGTTATTCTGTTTACGAGTGGTAGAAGTTGAGAGGTAAAGCTTGCCGTACTCATCTTTAATCCCGTGACCAGAAAAATAAAATAATAACAAGTCTTCTTTCTGGCGATCGGCAAACAGATTCTCAATAGCATATTGCATTTCCTGACCTTGGGGATTTTTCAGGACTGTAATATCTACCTCAGCAAAATTTCCTATTTCTGGGTGTATCAGTACTCGTCGCATTGCATCAACATCTTTCACCGCACCCGGTAACGGATTTAGTCCGGGTTGATACTCGCTCACCCCTATCAGCAATGCTAGCTTCCCCATCTTTGCCTACCTACGTCCCCACAAATTTCTGCGTTGTCTCGACTGTTACTACCAATTCTATTGTGACTGTTAAGTAAGTTTTCGTTTGAGTGCCTTACTATTGCTTCGACTTTTTATTTATGATCATCGATGAAATAACATACAAATCACTCGTTTGACCTCACCCCGCCTTTAACTATCGTTAAAGTCTCCCCTCTCCTTAGTAAGGCTATCCATTACCCGGATCTTTCTTAACAATCCCACAACTACTACAGGGATGGAGTTTTAGAAATAGACAAGCATAGGTGAACTTGACAAAATGACACTTGTTGTGAGGAAGAGGAAGAAGATGACAGCAGGCGATCGCGCGAAGGCGCACGCTGCGCGAACGTTAACAAAAGAGGAAATTTTGACAATTGGAGTGAAGCAATTTCCAGGTAGTAGCGATATCGTGTAATCGCCGCATTCCCCGCCAAATTGTCTTAACTCCCGGCTCACCATCACCAATACGTCCTAAAAAGCCACCGAGAGTTGCGATCATTCGCACAGCTTCTCGTAAAGATGGCGGCGTTTGTGGAGGATGTGGTGTTCTGTCAATCGTGGCACAAAGAGACTGCCATTCATCTGATTGCAAAACTATCTCACACGACTGGTTTGGATTCATCCGAGCCTCATAAGTTAACCACAACAAACGCCAAGCGACAATGGAATAAGTAGCCAAGGCCATTTCAATGCGACGGGCTGTTTCGAGTTGGAGTTTTTCAATCCCGCAGCCGCTTTTAAGGGTATAGTGATAACGTTCAATCAACCAGCGATAAGTGTACCAACGTACACAGCGCACTGCATCATCAAAGCCAGCTACTTCTATTGTGGTCAGTAATAACCAACTGATAGGCGTAACTCCTTGTGGTGGGTTTTCTTCTTCTGCCAAGACTACCTGCAAACCTATAGGTTTCAGTTCTGAACGTTTGAGATGATGCAGTGGCACTTGAATCTCTAATGTGATAAAGCGTAGTGTCAGCGTTGCTTTTCGGGTTTCACGTTCTGGATGACGCTGTAATTCTATTGTGATTGTGCCACACGGTTGCATACTGTGGATGGCTTGATGTAAGTATTTGGTTTCATGGTCAACTCGTCGGTTATGAGTGGCACGAATCAAAAAATCCGAATTTTCTGTTCGCGGCATAGCAAACAAATCGTAGATGTCTCCTTCCCGGTCGGTAATGGTGACTACTTGAATGTCTTGTGGTATCACCTGTTGTGTGACTGTGGCGGCATCTAACCAGCGTTGACTCTCTTTGTCTTTCGTTTCACGTTGCCGACGCTGTTTGGCTATGCCAATAGTTTCTTTTTCTCTTGCCCATACTTGTTGGTCAATCACTCCTAATGGTACTCCCTGTGTACTAGTTACAAAAGTTGAATGCACTTTTAAACCCAGAAGTGATGAATGATCTGTTGGACCTAGACCAATGGTAGCTGGATGAGCAGTGAAATCTAAGTCTGTGGTGTCTTGAATCGCTAAGACAGTATTATGTTGCTTAATTGTTTCTATCGTGCTTACTCTATGGGCTATGCGGATATCTTGCGGGTGAAAATAGCGTGAGTTCCAAAAATCATACACCGCTGTTGTTGCTGCTACATTCCCCGATGCTTGCGGCACACTCTCTCCTGGTTGTGACGCCAGGTCTTCAACTATTTTTACTAAGCGCTTTTTGCGCCGCGAGTCTCCAAGTTGCACGTGTTGCAGTTCCAATGAAGCCCATTTTTCCATCATTCACCCCTAGAATTAGCGATCGCCTGCTCCATTCATTCCCTCAAAACTATACCGAGCAATGCCTTGGCTTATTTTTAAGTCATCTGTATTTTTGTTAAGAAATATCCGGCTAATCGGCACCACAATAAGTCTCCCTTTGTCAAGTTCACATATGCTTGTCTATTTATAAAACTCAATCCCTGTAATAGTTGTGGGATTGTTAAGAAAGATCCGGGTAATGGATAGCCTTAAAGGAGAGGGGAGGTTTTGGCGCAAGACAAAACCGGGGTGAGGTCGAATCAACGTGGAATTAAGGCTTAAACGTTAAGTTGACACGTATGAGCAGTGCTGTGCCCTTACCATTAGGTAATGATCAAAGCATATGGCTTCCATTGTTATCGTAAAGAACAATGATTTCACATTCGCTTTGGAATTCGGAATATGAGTCAAGGGGAATGAAAAGTTCTACTCCAGGTACAAGTACAATGACATCTGGATTAGCATCGTAAATGATTTGCCAATGAATGCGATCGCCATAAAATTTTTCAGCAATCTTCGGTAGCGTATCACTATCTTCTACGGTGTAAAACATAACGTTTTCGTTTAATTAGTTATAAGTGTAGTAAATAGAAGGAAATAACTTCATAACCTTTCTTCTAACTCTATATAATTGTAAGTGGTCTAAACTTACGCACTCTTAAAGAATTGTGTCATGGTGGTTGGCACAGAATTCAAGGAAGACAAGTATTTACACTCATGACTTCCAAGCGCCTTATGCTCTGACCCAAGGAGTCGGTAGTATTGAAACCAAAAATTGTTTTGCACCCTTGTCCTGCCCATGATGCTTACAATAAGAGGTAAACAGAAAAGCTGTTTAAAAAAACCTGAATTTTTTATTACTTAATTTATTACTTAATTTATTACTTAGTTTATAAATTGCAATATATATGAGTCAAGCACCATCTCAAAATGAAAGCCGCGAGATGCTGAAGTGGCTAAACCACAACCGCCAGATGTTATTGGATTTATATCGAAATCAATATGTTGCTTACAACGCTAATGGCTTAATTGCTCACAGTGAAAACTTACGTGAAGTGTTAGAGTTAGCAGAGGCTTCAAAGCAACTCTTTGCGATTTACTTAGTTCTCCGCCGTACTGCTTCTATCCAAATTTTGCCAATTCGCTTTCGTAACGTTTGAACGTGTTTTAAGATTATGACAGATGAGCAACAACAGGATTTAAAATCTACTTCTACTCAAGAACCAACAACATCACAGAAAATAGAAGAAAAAGCTTCTTTTCAAGAAAAGACACAACGCATTACAGCTTGGAGTAACTTTATTAAGTCAATAACTCCTTTTATATGGGCTGTTGTCATTATCATTGTGATTATTCCCTTACTAGGCAAAGCTTTAATAACAAATTCATCTCCTGCTAAACTAGGAGATTCAGGTAAGAGTCCTAGTCAAGAAGTTCATGTAGTCGTCCCACAAATACCCAAAGATATCGATCAAGCAGTCGTTACTGCGCTTGAGAATGCACATTCTCAAGCAGAGAGTTTTGCTTCAGAACAATTAGATAATTGGGTTGATGAATTGATGACTCGTGTTGATGAAAGCTTCCTCAGTTGGTATTTTAATTACTTTAATCAAAAGAAGATGGAGTTGAGTACTCCTTTTACATGGTTATATTCAACCGTTACTCATTTTACGAATAAAAACAAACCATCTCCAGGACAAGCAGTAGCCGAAAAATTGACTGAAGATTTTCAAATAGAATTTGCTAAGCGTGTCCTGAGACCAAAAATTGCACAGCTTGAATTGGAGAAAATTACAACAGATAGTATAAATTTGTATCTTGCAGAATTGAGTCAAAATATTTCTAATATCCAGAGCAGTTACAATATTCCTCAGGGAGACTGGGAGCGTTATCTTGGTGATATTGCAGTGACTATCAATGATATGGAAGGAAATCTTTCTAATTTATCATTGAAGGTTTTGACTGGTGGAAGTACTTACCTACTTGCGAAAGCAATGATTCCAACAGTGACAAAGGTAGGAAGTAAAATTGCTGTATCTTTTGCGGGTAAAGCTGGTGCAAAAATGGCAGCAAAGACTGGTGGTGTCGTGGCTGGAAAAATTGGAGCACAGTTATTAGACCCAATTGTAGGTATAGGTATCATCATTTGGGATGTTTGGGATTATAATCATACGGTGGCGGTTGAAAAACCAAGATTACGAGAAGCTATTTACGATTATTTGAAACAAGTCAAATTTTCTCTACTAGAAAACCCGGAAAATGGCATCATGGTAGCGATTAATCAAGTAGAGAGTGGCATTCTCAAGTCAATTAAAATATCTGCCCAATAAATTGAACATTTGACAAGACTTATTTTTAAGAACAGGCTGATTTTTTCTCTTTTGAATAATCAATAATTATTTTTTTATCCATCACTGCCAACAGAACCGATAAATCTGGGGAAATTCTTTCTGTTAAGTTTAGCTGTTGAGTCGCAATCTCAAAAGTTTTTCCTTGCAGTATTTGATAACCAATTTCCATAACTTCAGACCAAGTCACCTCACTTTCAAGATAAGCTTTCGCCATAGTCATTAGTAGTTCTTGATATTGATTTCCCTCAGTTTTTGTCATCATTGTGTGGGGAATTTCAAACATTTTATCAAAGCTGTAATACCAAGATTTTGGCTGTTGTTCAATTGTCGCTTTAGAAAAACATTGCAATTCACAGTGATTGATAGCTGGATCGTTTTCACTAGAAATAATGAACATCGGCACTGCTAAATTCGTTTTGACTCTATCAATAATTTCTTGGCCCATTTCTAAAAAAATCCGCAGTGCTGGAATGCGGAAGCCTTCATAGCCAAAATTACCTGTATTATCTTTATTCAGCCATTCATAATAAACTGGGAGAACTTCCACAACAAAATTTATGATTGCATTATTACCACTTATGTAAGGAGCAAATAACAAAGCTTTTTCAATTGATTGGGGATGTTCCAAGGCTAAAGTTGCTGCTAAATTTCCACCTGTGGATATTCCACCGACTATCACTTGCTCTCCTAAATTTTGTGCCACCTTCAACCAATAAAGTGCAAACTCTTGGTAAATTTCGCGTTCCATTGGTAGAGGAGGGGGATTGTCTCCATTCCAATCTCCAGCGACTCCATGACCTGGTTGTAAGGGTACTAAAACATTGTAACCAGCATCAAAGAGTTTTTTTCCTATTGGTTCAAACTGGTAGGGGCCAGCAGTAAATCCGTGGAAAAAAAGGCAAACTTTTGAAGTAGCACGTGGATGGAGAAAAATTTTTGAGCGGCAAGCATCATTTCTTATTGGTAGAGTTTCCTCTACTGATTTGACTTCTTGAAAGATGCCTGCTTTTGTTGTGCAATAGTCAGATATATTTGACATGTTTTATACAGATTTAAGTTATTATTTTTGTCGGGAAAAACTCCAGTTCACTTGAATATGCTACCAGACCTATAACTTTTCAAAAAGAAACTAAATCGTCTATGGTAACACTGTAAAGTCATCATTTTGTGTCTAAAAAGTCACTGTCATTACTTTGTTTATTATACGTGGAGAACACAAGGCGAGAAAAAAGAAGGTAGCAATGGTATTCTATGCTGTTAGCTCTAGCACGTTAAACTAGGTCTGATAACAGCCACTCTGTAAACATATGAGGCTTTTATGGCAGCTGATCTGCAACAGATTGCTTATTATTTAGACAACCTTGGTTGGGACTACCGTATCGATCCAGAAGAAGGCCGTATTATCACAGGTGTAGAAAGTGATAATGTTGAAGATTTCCTGATTGTTGTCCAGCTGGACGAGGAGGGAAAATATTTCCGGCTATTTGCCCCCCAAGTGTTATCAGGGGTGAGCGATCACCCTCACAAAGCAGCTATTCTTCAAACAATGCTGTATATTTCCTGGGAAACCAAAATGCTGCAATGGGAGTATGATCCATCAGATGGGGAAATCCGTGCGATAATTGAGTTTCCCCTGGAAGACTCGATTCTGACAGAAAAACAATTTAACCGTTGTTTACATGGGTTAGTTCAGCTTGTAGATTCTGTGGCCATACCCCGTCTGATGGCAGTGATGGAAACGGGTCATGACCCGGGTAATGTAGAACTTGGTGAGAGAATTCTACTCAGCATTCAGGAACAGTCTCCTGGATTGCTAGATCTCTTAGAAAAGGCGATGGAAGCTCGTAAAAAACGAGGAAGTTTTCCTAGCGAATGAGTCGGATCGCCAGTGAAATCGCTATACTCCAAAGTGATACCCTCAATATACTGAAGTTTTCTAGGGCTGGATATTATGACATCCTATGTAACCTCCTCTGCTAAAGCAGAAATGAGTGAACTACGGCGGTTAAAGGGCTTATTACCACCGGAATTGCAAAGTTGGGTCACGGTTGAAGGTACAACTGAGGTTAATCCACCGATGATCCGCTGCGAAGAAATTGGCAAAGACCAAGTCGAAGTTCAAATCGATTTGGCAAAATGGGATTCACTGGCGATGGATCAGCGCAATTTACTATTTTGGCACGAAGTAGCCCGCATTCAAAATGATACTATTCCCAAAGATGGTTGGGAAATGGCGGCGTTGGCGATTGGTTTGGGCGGCGCTGTCGGTGAGTTGTGGGTACAGGATGGATTGTTGCTAGTATTAGCTTTGGGTTTGTGCGGAGTTTCCGGCTGGCGACTTTATCAAAAGAATAGTGGCGAAAAGCAATTCAAAGAATTAGTTGATGCGGACGAGAAAGCGATCGCCTTAGCAACTCGCTTCGGTTACACTCTCCCTAATGCCTACAAAAGTCTGGGTAGCGCCTTGAAAACCCTTATTGACACCACACCCAGCAAGCGCCTGCGTTCTAGATACGAAGCACGGCTGTCTGCCCTTAAGCGTAGTGCCAATAAGGCAAAATCAAAATCTAGGAATATCGATGAGGGCGAAATTTAACAGTCATCAGTTATCAGTTATCAGTTACCAGTTATCAAAAAGAAATACGGATTCGTTTCTTTTGTTAACCCTTCGGGTGTGCGCAGAGCGCACGCCTTACGGCGAACGCCAGATGCCTCTGTCGGGAAACCCTCTCCGTTTGCGTAGCGCCCCCTATGCCTGCGGCACGGCTACGCCTATCGG
>NZ_CAWPKW010000075.1:0-731 GCF_963888615.1 Brasilonema octagenarum UFV-OR1
CGCATCTGTGATTGTTTCTTGCTCTGAAGCAGATAATTTTGAAATGGTCATACTTGTTCCTCTCAATGTGTGCAATCAATAAAAAAGGTGGGTAGTACCCACCTATGTCAAAAATTACCAAGGGATTGGCTTGCGCGAATTAAAGAAACCACCTGTTGGACCATCTTCTGGAAGTGTAGCAAGCCATACAGGAGTGTCAGCACCTTCTTCTACTGTTCCTGGTGCATCTGCACTGCCCATGTCTGTCTGCACCCAACCGGGGCAAGCAGAATTGACCTTAATTGGTGTATCAGTTAATTCCTTAGAAAACTGAACTGTGATTTCATTGAGCGCTGCTTTACTCGCTTGATAAGCTAGCCCTCGCAATCCAAAATAGTGTGAGTTGGGATCAAGGGTGTCAGTCATGGAGCCAAGAGTACTTGACATATTCACGATGCGACCAGCATTACTCTTGCTAATTAGAGGTAGCGTTGCTTGCAATACTGCAAAAGCACTGAAGAAATTTGTCTCGAATGTCTGTTTTAAAACATTGAGATCAAGGTCGCTCGGATTCGTTCCCGAGTCAATGTTAATGCCTGCATTGTTGACCAAAATATCGAGCTTACCAAAACGTTCTTCAATCTGTTTGGTAGCAGTGGCGATAGAGGAGATATCTGTCACATCAAGTTTGATATGGTGCACATCAAACCCTTCAGCCTGTAATTTTTCCGCTGCTTCCTTACCTTTGGTTT
>NZ_CAWPKW010000076.1:0-100590 GCF_963888615.1 Brasilonema octagenarum UFV-OR1
CGCACACTCTACGAATTCTTGGCGCTCTTGGCGACGCCAGTCACCTACGGAGGGAGAACGCCAGGTCCTACAACGGGGGGAACCCCCGGAACGGACTGGCTCCCCTCCTGCAGCAGTGGCTCGTCTTGGGGTCTCACGCCACATGCTACAAGTCGGCACAGCCGACGTTGGAAACCCTTCCGCAGCGCTGGTCTCACCGCTAGCAATATATGAAAGAAACACCATCCCCTTCTTGGGTGTTAAGCGTTAAGCGTGTTTATTGAAAATTAAGAGGCTGGGGGGGAACCTAAATTCTGAGGCGAGTTGATGTTAATCGTGATTGCTGTACCCTTAAGGTCTCCTCCTGTGACGGTGTTGTATATGATAAAACCTCGATTTGGTTGGTCAAAAAGATATCCACGTGCTGAGGGTGGAATTTTCCCTTGTTTCACTAAAGAAATGAAAGATTCAAAATACCTTTGTATACTCTGACGGTTCCCCTGATTTGTCTTCGTATGATTGTTAACCAGGAGCAAAAACAAGTCCACAGTGCGAGTGTCTTGCCCCTCAATTAAATTGCTGTTATTCAAGAAAGAACTGGCTATTAGCTTTCCGTTAACTTGCTGAACTTTAAAAAGGGTGTAATAAAGATCCTGTTTCTGGTTATCTCTGACGTAGCACACCCAAGAACCGTCTAACTTCGGTGTAAAACCTTGTTGTGCCAGGTAGGAAAGCGGAGAACGATTTTGCTCACCTGTTGGTGGAGGTAGCAAATTATCTACTGCATCAAAAGAGCAAACCTTCTGGGTTGTTCCCGACTGGGGAGTAGTCGGAGTCTTCTGGATTGTTCCCGGCAGGGGATTAGTCGGAGTTTTCGGGGTTGTTCCCGGCAGGGGAGTAGTCGGAGTTTTTTGGATTGTTCCCGGCAGGGGAGTAGTCGGAGTTTTCGGAGTTGTTCCCGGCAGGGGAGTAGTCGGAGTTTTCGGGGTTGTTCCCGGCAGGGGAGAAGTTGGAGGCTTCTGCATTGTTCCCGGTTGGAGAATAGTAGGACTCTCCTGCGCTACTGCAAAAGAAGATACAGCAGCATATGTAGGAAGCAAAATAGCAAATGCGCCAAGCAAACGAACAATGATATTCATAAAGTGTTGGCGAGTGATTAGCAATGGATACCGTTAGCGAAGTTAATAAAAACCATATTCAATGGGTCAATAGTGAAGGAGTTTCAGTGGTGGAATTTTAATGTACGCTACGCTCAAAACTTTCATCAAGGGGGTATTTCAGGAACTAACAATGTCTGCCAAATCTTCATCTATGTGTAAGTAAAATTACACTATTTGAATGAAAGTTCTAGCTTATTTGAAAGGAAATCAGTTAATTTTGTTTCAAGGAAAGTACTTACTAGACAAAAATTTACTTAGTACGTACTTTCTTCTTGTTGTGTAGCTAGTTAAATCTCGAAGAGACATAGTAATATACACTACTGGATTCATGGAGATACTATCCTTCATGAAGATATGTGGAAGGTACTGGCTTGGGTATACTCATAGCTCTAGTTAAGTAATTTCAACCACCAATGTTGTTAAATGTTGATTAGTTAACTGTTGGACACGAATGCTAGCTATTGAAGGCTTCCACGATCAGCGGCGAGGAGACATATCCCCTTGTGGGTATGGGGCAAAATGGTTCGCAACTAGAATTCATAATTCAAATTTAAAAATCAATTTTAAATTATCAATAATGAATTTTGAATTTAAGCCGTATCCTTGTGTGAATGCGGCACTTCAGCCCCCAATTTCCTGTGATGTGATTAACTAGGAACACAAACAAAATAATTTATACCGACAATGATGCACCGTTGATTTTTATTTTAAAAAAGCCAGAATTGTTATATTGTGCGATCGCTAGTTATAAAAGTCAATCATCAAACTACTGTTGTTTGTTTATTGTTCTAAGAGTTTTCTGTAGCTATACAAATTTAAAATCAGACAATATAAGTTGGGTAAGTTTTATGATATTATTGTGCGCTCATATGATTAACAAAGTATGAACAATAGGTAAATTATAAGGTTAAAATTAAGTATTCAAAGGCACAATCTGACATGGCGCTATGGAGTAGCACTAAAGCATCCCAAAAATTTAAGCTTTCTTTACAAACAGCTTATAGAATTCATGAAAACTTGGTCAGACCAAAACTCATCTGGATGGCTCTATTTCTTTGTTCTATCAGCCTTCAAGTGGGAAGATGAGAACCCCTACGATGAGCGCGAGGGGATGAAAGACGACTGACGCCTCTATTATGCTGTATACCAAGACGTATTTCCACCAGAGCCTCACTTAAGTAAGGTCGGTACAATTAAACCACAGAGGTCTGCTTATCTAGCAACTTACTGCATATGCTTGCTGAACTGAAACCTATAACTAGATGACAGGGTGCCTTTCGCGGCTAAAGCCGCGCAGGTATAGCTCTTTACAAAAAGCCACAGGCTTCAAGCCTGTAGCTTTTTTTTAAACTTTCAACTTCACACCCCTGATTGAATAGTCCAACAACTCCATTGGGTGCATGATAGAAATCTGTTTCCCCTCCAACTGTAAATGCTTGCGAATTTGCAAAGTACAACCCGGATTGGCAGAAGTAATTAAATCAGCACCAGTATTCAGCAAATTCTCAACTTTTTGTCTACCCAACTCCTCGGCCACCTCTGGTTGAAGTAGATTGTAAATTCCCGCACTACCACAACATATAGCTGCATCAACTGGTTCGCGCAACTTCACGCCTGGAATTTCTCGCAACTACTGACGCGGTTGCAAGCTAATCTTTTGTCCGTGCAACAAATGACATGCATCTTGATAAACCAAACTCAAGGGTTGATTTGTAAGTGGTGATAATTTTGCTGTTAAACCAACACTAACCAAAAACTCTTGCGCATCTCTAACCTTCGCCGCGAATGCTTTCGCTTTTTCGCGATACTCTGGATCATCTCCTAAAATATGACCGTACTCTTTTAATGTATGACCGCAACCAGCAGCATTGATAATTACAAAATCTACACCAGTATTTGCAAAACTATCAATCATCTGCCTTGCTAAAGCTTTGGCTTGTTCTGTTTGTCCTTGATGTTCGGGAAGCGCCGCACAACATCCTTGAGTTTTGGGAATCACAACTTCACAGCCATTCGCCGTTAAAACCCTTACAGTCGCTTCATTGACTGGCGAGAAAAATAACCTTTGCACACATCCCAAAATCACCCCAACTCGATAACGTTTCTTACCCTGTGCTGGAATAATATCTGGCAAATTATCTTGAAAAGATTTCAAAGTAACTTCTGGCAGAATTGATTCCATCGCGGCTAAGCGAGGAGACACAAGCTTCAACAACTGAGTTCCACGCACCAATTTGTGCAAACCCAACTTTTGATAAAAAAACAATGGATCCAGCAGAACCCTTAAAACATCAGGATTAGGAAACAGAGAAAATATCAGTTGACGAAACAACTTATCTGGCAAACTACGCGGGTAATTCCGTTCAACTTGGTGACGAGTTGCAGAAATCAATTTGTCATATTGCACACCAGAAGGACAAGTCGTCACACAAGCAAGACACCCCAAACAACTATCAAAATGTTCTACTGTTGCCTTATTCAGAGGAATCTCACCCTCATTGATCCCATCCATAAGATAGATGCGTCCCCGTGGAGAATCCATCTCCTTCCCAATCACCCGATAACTAGGACAAGTCGAGAGACAAAACCCACAATGAACACAAGTATCAATCAACTTTGGATTTGGCGGATGATTTCCATCAAAACCAGTCAAATTCTCCAAACTAGCCTTCTTACTCTCAGAACCTTGAGAAACCTGCATATTATCTCTTCTTCTCCCCTCTTTCTTTGCGTCCTTTGCGTCTTTGCGGTTTATTTATCCTAAATCCCACCCACAAAACGACCCGGACTTAAAATACATTCCTTATCAAACTGCTCTTTTATCCGACGCATCAACTCCTCAGCATTACCAGTGTAGCCCCATACATCCAACTGTTGCTTAACCTCCACTGGTGCTTCCAAAATAGTGAGGAAACCCCGATTGGCTTGACAAAGACTTCGTATCCCCAACAGCTGATCAATCTGGTTGTCACTCTCAAACCGCAACACCCCCAAACCACTAGCGATGTGAATCCAACCCACATCTGCTTGAGTCAAAACTTCAACAGCAGAAGTCGGTAACACTCCTATTTTGCAAGTTATTGCCGACTCATTAACAGAAGAATCTATTT
The DNA here is from genome assembly GCF_963888615.1 of Brasilonema octagenarum UFV-OR1. Classification (NCBI taxonomy): domain Bacteria; kingdom Bacillati; phylum Cyanobacteriota; class Cyanophyceae; order Nostocales; family Scytonemataceae; genus Brasilonema; species Brasilonema octagenarum. Next base: position 4,250 of record NZ_CAWPKW010000076.1, read on the forward strand.
GTTCTCGCAATATGCGCCATAAATCAGCTTCATCCGCCGCTGAATATATCGTTCCTTTTAACCCAAGTTGTTCCCCGACTTCCAAAAGTCGGTTTGACTGTTCCTTGACACTCTCAGCTATACTTTGAAAGCGAGCAACTAATCCCAATCCTTCACCTAATCCCAAGCCAGACACCAGTTTTGTTGATAGCAAATCAGCTTGGGTTGGTGTCAACGCAGAACCTCTGAGGACGCCAGCACTTTGAGATATAGCCTTTGGATCACCAGTCAGCACCACCGTCTGGGATATCTCGTGCATAGGATAAACACGAAACGTCACTTGACTAATGACCCCTAATGTGCCAAAGGACCCAGTAAACAACTTCATCAAGTCGTATCCAGCAACATTTTTCACCACTCTCCCGCCAGCTTTGGCGATTTGTCCATCAGCACGTACAAAGGTAATTCCCAAGAGTTGGTCTCGTACAGTACCATAGCGTTGCCGTAAGGAACCTGTATCAGCGGTAGCAACAATACCGCCAATGGTTGCTGTATCTTGTGTTATGGGGTCAACAGCGAGAAATTGCCCAGAGTTTGCCAACATTTCTTGGAGATGAGAAAACTTAATTCCCGCTTCGACTGTCACCGTTAAATCACCAACGGCGTGTTCAATGAGTTGATTCAGGCGTTCTGTGCTGACTACAACGTCAACATCTTTGACTAACCCACCCCAGTTCAGTTTACTGCCACTACCGCATGGCAAAACGCGCCACTTGTTACGGTGTGCTTGTGTGATGACTTGCGCTAGCTGTTCTGTGGTGTGAGGGTAGACGATACAACCGGGAGGAGTTGGGGAAGCGTTGACGCGTTTGCGCAGCGCCCCCTTAGGGGCTAGCGGCTTCTCGTCAGAGATCGCCTGTAATATAGATTTTTGCTGACTGACTGGTACATCTTCCCAACAGACAGCATTTTCTGTGCCGACAATAGATGTAAAACAAGAGGCTAGCGCTTTCATTTGTTTGTTTTAGACTCTTAATATATCAATACGGTTCATGAAAAAAGCACATTTTTATCAGCTTTGGTGAAAGCCTTGCTGTATAGCGCATTGGTGATTTTATTGAGTCAGTGCTACTTATTGAGATTGTTCTGGCTGTTACAGCATATTGCGCTACAGTGGTAAACAATCATAAATCTTCAGTCTACAGCTTAGGGATGTCTTAAGACAACTGCTGTCAAAATCAGATGGTCGTTCTTTTAAAGGTCAAAACCTTGCAGGGGCAAACTTTAGTTATGTAGATATTCGAGAGACGGATTTTAGGGGCGCGAATCTGAACTAAGACGCTAGATGTTAATATGATCAAACGAGTTGTAATTGTAGGTGCAGGCCCGAGTGGAGTTCTTCTAGCTCACTATTTGCTACGTCGGGATGAACAGTATAATGTTGAGATCTATGAGCGTCGCAGTGATCCACAAACAGTTCCATTTTCCTCCGCTAGAACCTTTCCTCTTGTCCTCAATCAACGCGGAATGACGGCACTGAGCAAAGTTGAAGGGATTCTCGCAGCCATTAAGGCAGTAAGCTTGGAAAGTACTGGCTCACTCGTTCACCAAAAAAAAGGCAAAACGCAGTTCCTTCCAAGGAAAAAACCGATTCTGATTCTGGATCGCAGGCGATTGGTGGTCACACTGTTGAAAATGTTGACTCAACAGTATAATAGCGATCGCCTCAAAATTCATTTTGACCATCAATGTAAGCAAGTTGATTTTGAAGCAAAAACAGTCACCTTTGAAAATACAGCAGTCAATCCTACAGGAGAAGTTACTGTTGGTTATGACTTATTAATTGGTGCAGATGGAGCGCGATCGCGAGTTAGAGAGCAGTTTCTCTCAACTAACCAATTCGAGTTAGAAAAAAAATACGTTCCCTCTGCTTACAAATCCATTTTTCTACCTGCTGAGAGTGCAGCATCATTGAAAGCAGGTTATATCCATACTTGGAGAAGTAGCGATGGAATTTTTGCTACCTTGGTGCATGATATAGATGGCTTGATAAATGGAACTGTTAACTTTCCTCGCGAGAACAACCCCATCGTCAATTTTTCTACAAAAGAACAAGTATGGCAATTCTTTCGTGAATACTTACCAGAAATTGCTGAGCTTTTACCAGAGTCGGAAGTCGAAGCATTTCTCAATCGTCCCATTTCAACTATTTTGACGATTCGTTGTAATCGCTACCATCATGGTGATAGCGTTTTACTAATTGGTGATGCTGCTCATGCTACCTCTCCTTCTTTGGGTCAAGGCTGTAATGCTTCCCTTGAAGATGTTGCTTTCTTTGATAAGTTATTAGATGAATATCCTAATGATATTGGGGAGGTACTCAAGCAATTTACCCTACGTCGAAAACCAGATGCTCATGCACTAGTTGAGCTAAGTGATTACACCTTTCCATTATCCAGTAAATTGCTGTTTTTAGAGTTATTTATAAGACTGCGAACTGCTCAATTTATGCATCAACTCTTTCCCAGATACTTTTCCCCCTCATTGTTACAACTTCTCTCTGAAACAACCATTCCCTACTCAGAAATTTTGAATTCATACAAAGGTTGGATTTCCAGAGTAAAACAAGCGAACGAAAAGTTTTTAGAAAGACAACGATCACCGCAACACGTACGTTTAAATTGAGTTTTCCCAATCTGCTCGTGCATGATGATATTCTTTATCGCATAGATTTCTACAATTGAATGAATTACCATGACGAATGACAAACATTCTGTATCTTTAGATGATGCACGACGAATACTAGCGGCTGGAGAAGCGAAGGCGAATGCAATCGGACAACCAATGAATCTTGCAGTCGTTGATGCTGGCGGGAATCTTGTTGCTCACATTCGTATGGATGGTGCGTGGATCGGAAGTATCGATATCTCGATCAACAAAGCATTTACTGCTCGTGCGTTTAATCTCTCTACCAAATCCCTTGCCCAAAGTGCTCAACCAGGAGAACAGTATTATGGTATTCACGTCTCAAACGGAGGACGAATCATGATCTTTGCCGGGGGTATACCACTTCAACGCGATGGGCAGATAGTTGGTGCAGTCGGAGTAAGTGGTGGTAGCGGTGAACAGGATCAAGCTGTAGCTGAGGCAGCTGTGGCAGCTTTTTAATACCATTAACACTAAACGTCTCCAAAATAAAAGCAGCGCCCATTTGGCAATGGGACTAACAAGATAAATAGTTTTCTGCTCTCACTCAAAAAAGTGGGGGTTTTTCTATGGTTTTGGATCAAACAACAATCCCGAAATAAACATTAACGGCAATTTAACACGATTATGTACCCTGCTATAGTTAAAATATAGCTACTCCCAAGGTCAGCAATGACCATCAAACCCCAAAAGATTTTGATTTTGGCAGCAAACCTTAACAGACGTAAGCGCCAAGCAGATGAGCGAACCTATCGAAGTTTTTATCTCCTACTCTCATAAAGAGCGACGATTGCGAGGCATACTCGACGACCATCTCTCTAACCTAAAGCAACAGGGCATAATTAACGCATGGTATGATGGAGATATTGAGGCAGGAGCAGAGTGGGATGCTCAGATTAAGACTCATTTGGAATCGGCTCACGTCATCTTGCTGTTGATCAGTAGCTCCTTTATGGCGTCAAAGTTTTGCTACGAAAAAGAAATGCTAGAAGCGATGCGGCGGCATGAGGCTGAAGAAGCACGAGTGATTCCTATCATTCTTAGACCTGTGGACTGGAAAGGTGCCCCCTTTAGTAAGCTGCAAGCGCTCCCGAAAGACGGTAAGCCGATTACCCGTTGGAGCAACAAGGATGACGCGTTTTTGGATGTGGTTCAGGGTATTCGTCGAGCCGTTGAGAGTCTAAAAAAGTAAACGGTCAACTGCCGCCTGATGCCACCGAGACAGTTGACCAGAACAAACAAGTGCCACTCGCTAAGCTAAGCGGCGTGCCGCTACTACCAACAAACTATTTGCTGCGCCTTAACGAACTCGAAGCACTGAAAGGAAAAGTGCTAGCCCAGACAAATCAACAAGTGGTTGTCACTGGCAGATCGAGACAGGTTGGTGTGCAAGGAATGGGCGGAATTGGCAAAACAGTCTTAGCTACAGCCCTGGCACGGGATGAAGAAGTCAGAAAAGCTTTTTCTGATGGGGTGTTTTGGATAACAGTTGGACAAACGCCCCAGATTTTAACTTGGCAATCCTATCTTGCCCAGGCGTTGGGCGATAAGCAAACGGCTTTTACCGAGATTGGATTGGCGAAAGCACGGTTGCAGGAGTTGTTTGCAGATAAAGCTTGCTTACTGATTTTGGATGATATTTGGCGTTTGGATGATGCTAAGGCGTTTGATGTGTTAGAAGAACGCTGTCAAATGTTAGTTACCACCCGTGATGCAGCGATAGTTACGGGGTTGGAAGGAAAAGAACATCCGCTTGGGGTTTTAGATGAACCACAGGCGTTAGCACTTTTGGCAAATTGGGTAAATCAACGAGAGGAGTTTCCGACGACAGCAAAAGAGGTAGCACGAGAATGTGGGTATTTGCCATTGGCACTGTCCCTAACTGGTGCAATGGTAAGGGACGGTACATCTTGGGAAGATTTGTTAGACGCACTAAAAGAAGCTGAGTTAGAGTCTATTGAGCATGATTATGGCAGCATCTTGAAATCAATTAAAATTAGCATTGATGCACTGCCACCACAAGAAGCACAAAACTATTTGGAACTAGCAGTTTTCCCAGATGATACACCTGTACCGGAAGCCGTTATTGTCAAAATTTGGACGCATAGCAACAGATTAAAGGAACGTAATGCTCGTCAAATCCTGACTAATCTAGAGCGCAAAGCCTTACTCCGTACTACAGGAAAATCTCCTGAACGTCAAGTAGAACTGCATGACTTGCAATACCTTTACTTGCGGGGTGCAGTGTCAAATTTGTCAGAATTACACAGTCGCCTATTGAATGCTTACAGCGAAAAATACCCCTCAGGGTGGCATAGTTTACCAAATGACGGCTATATCTGGCAAAATTTAGCCTATCACTTGCAGGCTGGGGGAAGGGAAACGGAATTACAACAACTGCTGTGTGATTTTCGCTGGTTGCAGGCGAAGTTGGAGAATATCAATATTAATGCTTTGCTAGCAGATTATGATTTTTTGCCTAAAGATGAGAATTTACAGTTAATTCAAGGTGCATTGCAACTGTCGGGACATATTTTAAATCAAGATAAACAGCAATTGCCGGGGCAATTATTAGGGCGGTTGCTGGGTTTTAAAAACACAGAAATTCAAAGATTGTTAACCCAAGCGCAGCAATGCAAAACTCGTTGTTTACTTCCGCAAATAGCAAGCTTGACTCCTCCTGGCGGGCCTTTAGTACGTACTTTGGCAGGTCATAGTAACTCGGTAATTGCACTCACCCTGACTGCTGATGGCAAGTACGTGATTTCTGCTTCCGCTGACAACACCCTCAAAGTCTGGGATTGGCAAACAGGACAAGAATTGCGTACCCTAGCAGGTCATAGTGACAGGGTAAATGCAGTTGCCCTCACCCCAGATGGCAAGTACGTGATTTCTGCTTGCTATGACTACACCCTCAAAGTCTGGGATTGGCAAACAGGAGAACAATTGCGTACCCTAGCAGGTCATAGTGACAGGGTAAGTGCAGTTGCCCTCACCCCAGATTGCAAGTACGTGATTTCTGCTTCCTTTGACAACACCCTCAAAGTCTGGAATTGGCAAACCGGAGAACAATTGCGTACCCTAGCAGGTCATAGTAACTCGGTAAATGCAGTTGCTCTCACCCCAGATTGCAAGTACGTGATTTCTGCTTCCTCTGACTACACCCTTAAAGTCTGGGATTGGCAAACAGGAGAACAATTGCGTACCCTAGCAGGTCATAGTAACTCGGTAAAAGCAGTTGCCCTAACCCCAGATGGCAAGTACGTGATTTCTGCTTCCTCTGACTACACCCTCAAAGTCTGGGATTTGCAAACAGGAGAACAATTGCTTACCCTAGAAGGTCATAGTGACTGGGTAAGTGCAGTTGCCCTCACCCCAGATGGCAAGTACGTGATTTTTGTTTCCTTTGACTACACCCTCAAAGTCTGGGATTTGCAAACAGGAGAACAACTGTGTACTCTAGCAGGTCATAGTAACTCGGTAAGTGCACTCACCCTGACTGCTGATGGCAAGTACGTGATTTATGCTTTCCATGACAAGACCCTCAAAGTCTCGAATTGGCAAACTGGGGAAGTAATTGCAAGTTTCGCAGGGGAAAGTCCAATCTATCGCTGTGCTGTTGCGCCCGATGGAGTGAGAGTTGTTGCTTGGGATGAATCAGGAGGGATGCATTTTTTGCGATTGCAAGGCACAAAAGAGTAATATCAGGTTCGGTTAATTGCTTATAAATCCTTGGTGAACCCCACCCCGGTTTTGTCTAACGCCAAAACCTCCCCTCCCCTTACTAAGGGGAGGGGATTGAGGGGTGGGGTTCAGACATTGCCCAAATCATAACTAATTAACCGAACCTGGTATAATTCATAATTCAGGGTTTGGGAATGTGCATCTTAAGAGTATAAAAACTTTTGATTGCAACTTGGTATCAGGAGGCGGAGCCTCCCAACCCTCGTTCCCAGGCTGAGCCTGGGAACGAGATGTCGAGGCAGAGCCTCGTTGTTGATACTGCTGCAAGATCTGAGTATAAAAACTTTTATAGATTAACCGTTTGTCTACCATTCTCAGGTGTGTAATAACCGTTACTATCTCCAGCTTTCGCGTTTTCCAAAACTTCCTTACCTGTAATCAATCTTGCGCCACGCTTGCGGGTGAAATAGTTCCAGCCCCACTGAATCATGACTACCAGCTTGTTGTCAAACTCAATTAAGAAGTAGATGTGAATAAACAGCCAAAATAGCCACGCCAAGAAGCCTGTAAATTTGAAAAACCCTAAGTCTACAACGGCAGAGTTTTGTCCAATAACCGCTAAACTACCCCAATCAAAATAACGAAATTGTGGTAAGGTTTTACCTTTGAGCCGTTGTTTGATCAGTGAGGCAACGTACTGTCCTTCTTGCATGGCTACAGGTGCAACACCAGGTAGGGGTTTGCCGTTTTGATGAGCAAAATTTGCTAAGTCTCCAATGACAAATATATTGGAGTGTTCTTTAAGACTCAAATCAGGTTCAACAATAACTCGTCCAGCGCGATCGCACTCAACACCTGTACTTTCTGCGAGCATTTTTCCCAGAGGCGAAGCTTTCACACCTGCTGCCCATAATACTGTCTTGGCATGAATCTGCGTCACCTCTTCACCTTGTTTGAGGCTGACAACATCACCTTCTATGTTCGTAACCATTGTTTTTGGCTGTACAGTAACACCCAAGCGGCTTAGTGATGTTTCTGCTTGTTTTGATAACTGTGGTGCAAACGGTGGGAGAACCCGATCCAAACCTTCTAGGAGTAAAACTTGCGCTTCGGAAGTGTCGATATTGCGGAAGTCCTCTTTCATGGTGTGATAAGCTAGTTCTGCGATCGCACCTGCTAATTCCACACCAGTAGGACCACCACCAACAATCACAAAAGTTAACCAAGCACGACGTTTTTCAGGATCAGTTTCCTTTTCTGCGGCTTCAAACGCCATGAAGATGCGGTGACGCATTTCTATCGCATCTTCCACAGTTTTTAAACCGGGAGCAAATTCTTCCCACTGATCCTTGCCAAAATAGGAATGCTTTGCACCCGTCGCCAGGATTAAAGAATCATAATGTATTGCTTCCCCACCCATGAAAACTTTTTGTGCTTGAGGATCGATATTATTCACCTCTGCCAACAGCACTTTCGTATTTTTGCTCTTATTCAGTACAGAACGCAGGGGAGAGGAAATATCAGCGGGAGATATCGCACCAGTAGCGACTTGGTATAAAAGCGGTTGAAATAAGTGAAAATTACGTTTATCAATGAGAGTCACATGGACATCAGCACGCGAGAGTGCTTTGGCTGCATATAATCCTCCGAATCCACCACCGACAATGACTACGTGATGGGGTGGCTGATTTTCTACTGTGTTCACCATAAGATTTATTTCCTTTTATTTCTTTACTGTTATTTTTATTAACCAATCTTAAGCATTTGCGTCAGAGTAGCTCTGCTCATTTTTAACATATGAAGAAATGTAAATCGAGCATAACATACATTTACAATGTAAGATTTATTATTTTTAGGACTTACCCATTGACTAAAGTCTGATTATGTGCGTTGAGTTATACCTGTTTACTGAACGGAAGTTTGCGATTAAGAGCTTACCTTCGTATCTTCTTTTTTATAGCGGTCAGATTCATCAAATTATGCAGTTAGAGTATATATGGGAAAAAATGCCAGCAGATGGCTTACAGATTTGATGTCTGGGGCTTTCACACACAAAGCGCCTATTTGTAAAGTGCGTAAGTCCTAACTTTTTCTTTTTTATATGGTTGTGGTAAATGCAAACCCTGGCTGTATGGGCTAGCGTCTAGCAGCATGGCTAAAGTTCAATTCTTCAGCAACGGCGATAAAGTACCGTAGATGTCGGAGTTCTATCATGACTGGAACTACTATATCTTTGACATATATAGCAATCCTATATGAGTTGTGAGAATTTATCGATTAGCAACAAGACGCCAAGGACGCCAAGAAACAGAGGAGAAAATCTTACGTAAGCGCAAAGCGCACGCCAAAGGCGAACGCGCAGCGTGCCCGCAGGGCTTATGATTTAGGACTGCTATAGTTTAGTCTGAAAAAAGATATCTCTGATCTAGAAGGGGCAATATTATGAATCGAATAAATAAGGTAGTGCTGGTTGGTGGTACCCACGGAAATGAATTCACAGGTGCATACTTAATTAAAAAGTTTGAGCAATATCCCCATCTCATTCAGCGAGATAGCTTTGAAACTTTAACCTTTTTTGGCAACCCCAAAGCTTTTGAGGTAGCAAGGCGTTACATTGATAAGGACTTGAATCGTTGCTTCAAAATTCAAGATCTGGAAAATCCGACGCTTTCCAGTTATGAAGAAATCAGGGCAAAAGACATTAACCAAATGCTGGGAGGCAAAGGCAAATCTCCGGTAGATATCATTTTGGATTTGCACTCAACAACTTCAAATATGGGACTAAGCATCTTGTTAGACAACTTTCTCCATCCGTTCAATCTACAATTAGCTGCCCATCTCAGTTTAACTCATCCAGAAGTGAAGGTTTGTTGGGCACCACTAATTGAAAGTCGCTGCCTCCAATCAATCAGTGAATTCGGTTTTGCTATTGAAGTTGGTCCTGTAGCTCAGGCAGTCTTGAATGCAGAGTTATTTCAGAAAACAGAAAAACTTGTTGAGACAATTTTGGACTATTTAGAAGCATATAATCAAGGTTCAATTTCACAGACCAATAGCACGCTCACACTTTATGAATATGTGAAGGATATCGACTATCCCAGAAATGATTTGGGAGAAATTCAGGCAATGATTCACCCACAACTTCAGTTTCGGGATTATGAACCTCTTAATCCTGGCGATCCAATGTTTTTAACCTTTGATGGTAAAGAGATTGTTTATGAAGGAGAATCAACTGTGTATCCAATATTCATCAATGAAGCTGCTTACTACGAGAAAGGAATTGCTATGGGTTTAACCGAAAAGCGACACGTTACTGTTTAGAGCAATGGCACGAATTTCTGGTTAAATTCTTATATTACAAAGGTTTTAAGGCGGAGGATTCTATTATGTGTAATCTAAAAAAAAGGAACGAGGTGTAGATCCGAACCCGTTTACCCTGACACGTAAGTATTCTCCGTCTTTCAATATCTCTACTGGTTAGCGATGGCTTCGCCTGCCCTATGCCCCAAGATGCCTTCAGCATCTTGCCCTGATCTGAGTCCTGCGGACACGCTACGCGAACGCTCAGGGAGAGGGTTTTCTGGAGAAAAACCCTCTGGACATATACGGGCGATCGCCAATGGTTAGGCTCCTAGAGCTAAGTATCGCCTGACTAGAGAATGAATGGGCGTTTTATCTAATGTGTCAATGTATAAGTCCTAACAAGATGTATTGAAGATCATAGATTTCGTTAATTTAAAACTCTGTCTGTAGAGCAAGTGAATTTGTTCCTATGGTAGACGTTTAGTAAAACGGCAGGATTTATGCTATTTACAATTGCGATTGCCTACGGCAGAGCTACGCTTAACGCCCAGAAGAATTACCACAATATTTGATTGATGCATGAATTTCTTCATCTGTAACTGAATGAAGATAAATGACTTAAAACCAAGTGCTGCTACTCACTACCTGGCTTTAGAGTTGGATTTTGAACTATGAGAAAAGCTATTTTCCTGATACTGCCTATTGCCTTGATCCTCTTCCCCAACCAAAGAACGCAAGCCCAACAAGTAGAGTCTACCTTTGATCGTCCCTATTTGGTGTTAGTAAAAGGAGACACTCCTAACAGTTGTAGCTTTACCTCCAGGGATGTTCTGGAACAGACGGCGGACATTGTTCAGGATTTGCAGTTTGTCCGCCCTGGTGACTCGCCAGAGCAAGTCAGATATGAAGTGCGCTTCGCTCCTGATCAGCCTTATGCGCGTAATGGATTGCAATGGACTGCACTTGCAGGAGGAAACTATACTCAGGCTGTTGTAAATTTCCGCGAGAACCGCGCCCAAGAGCGCACTTTCACAATGGCAATTAATTACAACCAACCTAATCAAAAACTGTGTCAGTGGGTGGTACGAGATCCACAACAGGGAACTCAATCCGTCTCCCCAGGTTCATCCGTCTCCCCAGCTTCACCTGTCTCCCCAGCTTCACCCGTCTCCCCAGGTTCATCTCCAAGGCAGTAAGAAATTGCCTTGTTGTCGAGTAAGAGATTATCTAAATGCGAGTATTGAAACCATAATCCGGAACAGTGCAACTTTATTTTGTAGCTGTTTGTGTTTTTTTAGATACAACTGAGATGCACTGACGTTCTGGAACACTCGCAATGCTCAGATATCTCACAAAGCGCAAAATACTAGCTGCCTTATTTATACTAGTTATCTGCCTTAGCGTAGTATACGGTTGCTTTTCTGGGCAAAAAGCCTTTTCATCAGCACCCCAATTGCTCACAGATCCATTTCTACAACTCCCCACGCAATCTTCAGTGCGAGTTCTGTGGTTTACTGAGTTTGCTGGTTCCAAACATAATGTTGCATATGGCGACAATCTCCAGCAAACAGCCGTAGCGAATACGACTAAACTCAGCCGTACACGAGAAGATCAAGAATCAAAAGTAGGAAACCAAAAGGAAAATGGACAAGTTTACAAGCAACCAGTCTCACGTGATATTTGGCGACATGAGGCCCAAGTCGTTGGCTTAACTGGGCTTAAACGAGTGTCTTATCGTGTCACGAGTGTACGAGAAGATGGTAAGAGTATTAGCAGCAATACTTTCACGCTTGCACCTACCCCAACTCCCGGAACACCATTAAAAATTCTCCTAACTTCTGATCATCAATTGAAACCAATGATAGCAGCAAATCTGCAAAAGGTCGTGGAAACTGTTGGTAAAGTGGATGCAGTTTGGTTAGCAGGAGATACAGTGAATATTGCAGATCGTGCCTCAGAATGGTTTGATGATAATGGAGGTGGTGCTTTCTTCCCTTGTTTACAAGGTCGTGCCAAGTTTGAAAGAGATGTGAATGGAAAAAAGACATCTTTTCTTGGTGGAGAAATTATTCAACATGCCCCAATGTTTACCAGTATTGGTAATCATGAAGTGATGGGACGCTTTGGCAAGGGTGGAAGTTTAGGCGATGAATTTAATGATGCGTTTCCGCGTCCAGTTGCGATGAAGTTGTATGGGGAAAAATCGCTGAAAGATAATTCTTATAATACTGATACTTACGAAGAAATTTTCACTTTACCTGAGAGTAAAGAAGGTGGAGAAAGTTATTATGCAGTCAGTTTTGGTGATGTGCGTCTAGTCGTTCTATATGCGACGAATATGTGGCGGACTCCCAATATGGATGCAGAAGCGAGGGGGAAGTATCGGGAAAGAGATAAAGATTTGCAAAATCCCGAAAATTGGGGTTATGGACAAGTTATTTTTGAACCAATTGCCAAAGGAAGCAAGCAGTACAACTGGTTAGAAAAAGAACTCAACAGTCCTGAGTTTAAACAAGCAAAATATAAAGTCGTGATGTTTCATCATCCACCTCATTCTTTAGGCGACAATATTGTTCCTGCTTATACTAATCCCGTGCAGATTATTGAACGTGATGCGAATCGCAATGTTAAAACGGTACGTTACAAATACCCCAAAAAATCAGATTATTTGATTCGCGATGTGATTCCCTTACTTGAAGCAGCTAAAGTACAGATGGTATTCTATGGGCACTCGCATATCTGGAACCGTTTTCTTAGTCAGTCGGGAATGCACTTTTTAGAAACATCAAATGTTGGCAATACTTACGGTGCTTTCTTGAGTGGCGATAAGCGATCAGTTCCATCAGGTGACAAAAAGGATTATGCTGCACTTGGGGATCCCAATGGGTTAGAACCAGTTTTACCAACGATCGCTCCATTACCCGGTAAAGATGGTAAACCCATACCGTATATTGCTAGTAATGATATGACAGCTTTCAGCAATTTTGATACGGGTATGGCTACAGTCAGCAGTTATCGTTTTGATACAAGTCAGCCAGATTCAAAAGTTGTGAAGTTTGATGAGTTTCAGTTGCGATAGGATTCGTTCGTTGCACTGCGGTGTGAGACTACCTCAACGCGTGTAGGGCTGTGCTGTCATTAAACCAGGCACAATCCGATAATGTTTCACATTGAAGGTGCAGAGTGTTGCACCTCGTCCAACTGCACAGGCAGCAATCAAAGCATCAAGCAATCCCAAACTATTTGACAAGTGATAGGTTGTAAAATCTGACAGAGCACGAGCGCAATCAGCTTCAGTAGCCCAAACCACAGGCAATGGAGCAACGAGCTTGAGGGCATTACGAACTTGTTGCATATTGCGAGCATCTTGAATGAGCTCCATAACCACAAAGCCGGGAACACTGGGCACCTCTGGTAGGTTCGCAAACCAAGCTATTGCAGGAGCATGACCACGCTGAATATCGATCAGAACATCAGTGTCTAACAGGTACATCAACTCTACCTATAATTTTGATCGCATTTGAGCCTCATGACGCAGCTGGCGGGCGTATGCTTGACTATCAGTGATGTCAGGTCGTGAATTGATGATGCCTTCACTCTGCCAATAAGCAACAAGCTCTGCTCCGGTCTTAGGCGGATTAGCTAGAACTTGTCTAGTAGACAGAATCCGGAGAATGTATTCCGACAAGGGTAAGTTTAGCTCAGAAGCTTCAATGCAAAGTTCATTCTCCAGCTCTTCTGGTAGGTCAAGGTTAATACTCACTCCATTCCTCCTGTTTAGTTTTAGTTCTAAACTCCTTTAATTATTATCCACCAACTGAACAACTCCCCATTGTCCATTCGTTAACCAAGCAGAGTCTGACTTTTCCACTTCCTCCAAAACTTCCGGTTTAATACCTGCTGCAACTTCCGATTTCAAAGTACGTAGGACTACCATTGGGACGGGTAAGTAACAGACGATATCTGAGATTTTCGTCGTAAAATCCCAATGTCTATCTCCTAACAATCTTCGATAATTTGCATCTCCTTTAATAACTATCAAATTGGAATGAGATAACTCATTTTTTAGAGACTCAGGTATTTCCCAAAAAGCTAAAGGTGATGTCCAAAAATAATCGTCAGACAAAACTAACTGCTCTGATGCAATATATTCTTGTAGTCTTTGAGCAAAGGATGTCACTTCTGGATTGCTTGAGGCTAATAAAAATTCTGTTGTTTGATGCACATCTTTTATCATGGCATCAGAGACGAATGTTGGGTGAGACTTTAAATGCAATCTCACAAGGCTCGCGACACCACTACCTAAAAGATAATCTACCAAACACAAATCACAGACAAGTTCAAAGCCAGCATTATCTACAACAAAGTCAACACCTCCGGAATTGTTAGTGAATAGCAATTCTGTGACTTTGAGTGCATCATCTACTAATATGTGAGATTGTTGATTTTGAATATCAAAACGACTGCGATCGCTTTCAAATGCTGACCACAAACTAAGGTCAACTCGATTTCCCCACAAACCAAAATATAATAATGTTATCAAAGCTGTTTGCCTTGATTGATTTTCTTGCTCTGATACATTCAACCATCCATTCACTTGAGTGCATAAAGCAACGATTGAGTCAAGGGATGTTTCTAAACCTTGACGTTTTTGCAACTCAAATGGATCTACACCTTGCCACTCACCAGCACGAAAGTAGTTGGTAATTTGTAGAAGATATCTATAAAAATAAGTTTCCGCGAAAAACCAGGGAATATCTATCCAACGCTGTTCTTTATATGGTTCTAAATATCTAGACCAATCTGCAAAATCTGAACTAGTATCATCTACAAGAGTTGGCAAATATCCCGATGGCAGTTCACTGGCTAGTTTCTCTAAGCTGGCATTAATATTGGCTGGAAACTTATTTTCAGCGATAACTCTACGGGCAATACTAGGCATCCGTTGAGTAACTGTAAATTCGGTAAACGTACCAGCTTCTACAGCCACAAGTGGTTGTGGTAGGGGTAATCTAGGAGTATTGGATTTTTGTTTCACTCGCTTTTGTTTGTGATAGCACCACTTTCAAATATTGCGGTATTTTGTTAACAAACCTTACAGATTTAAGATTCAGTTTAGAAATGTATCATTAATGCAGTCGTTAACTTGACTGCAACTTTCTTAAATAGAACTTACGCACCATCTGCCAGAAACCAGGTTTCTTCGTTCGTATTTGGTTACGAAACAGAGGATTTTTGGTAGAAACCGGGTTTGTTTGCGTAAGTCCTGTTAAAGAAGCAAAACTTTTGGATATGGTGTCCGCGTGGAAGCTATCGCTTTTTGAATCAGTATTACTTGTTAGCTGACCCCGGCTCAGTAAGCGTGCGGTGCAGTTCGGCACTGACGGTATCAGGCAAGATTTTGCTCACGGTGCCCAGAATCTTGGTTTGGAGTGAGCCTGCGATGACCTCATCCTTGCCCGCCATCAAAGCTTCAAAACCCTGCTTGGCGACTTCGGCTGCGTCGTCCTTTTGACTCACGCCCGCCTTGGTATCGTTCATATCCGCGCGCTGGAAGAAGTTGGTATTGGTCGGTCCGGGCATGAGGACGGTGACGGTGACGCCCGTGTCCTTCAGTTCGCTGCGCAGTCCCTGGGAAAAGGAGTGGACAAACGCCTTGGAGGCTGCGTAGACTGCCTCGAACGGTCCAGGCATCAAAGCGGCGATCGAGGAAGTAAAGAGGATGCGACCCTTACCGCGAGTAACCATGTCTTTCACCACCCGCTTAGCGAGATGGACAGTCGATACGACGTTCAGATTGATCAGATTGAGTTCGTCCTGTAGATCGGTTTCGCGGGCAAAGTCACCGCCAACACCAACACCTGCGTTGATCGCGATCGCATCCACTGGTCGGTTCGCTGCCTTAATCTTGTTGTAGAGCGTCTCAACCCCGTCATAGGTGGCAAGATCGGACTGCACCGTCTCGACTTTGACACCTAGTCCAACCAAAGCTTGAGCAGCTTCGTCAATGCTTGAGCCAGTAGCTGTGATGATCAAATCAAAGCCATTTTGGGCAAACTGTTTGGCAAGTTCGTAGCCGATACCGTTAGAGGCACCCGTTACGACAGCCAGAGGTCGAATTAAGGAACTGTTCTTCATAACCGTCGAAACTCCTATATGATGACTCCACGCTTGTTTGCTATGACTTGCAAGTCTTTCGATACCAGATGGTTTGCGTGGACTGTGAGCTTTTAACCCTTAAAATCCTAAGAACGTAGTAGTGTGATTACGTCTTTCCAAGGAAGTATCGCCCTTTGTGTCTTTAGGATTACTTTTCTAGAGTTCCGTTTATACTTCTAACCCTCATTTACCTAAATCGGGCACTCATCCCACGCTTCGTATCAATTTTAAAGTGAAACGGTCTTAATGCCATTCGGCTATAGCGTCTACCTAGTGTTTGACCTATCATTAAAGTCACCATGTGTTGAAGAAGTTCTTATCACATTTGATAAAGCTTTCGGCACACAATTAAAGTTACTCATATTTACACAATATTTAAAAAAGTAGACGAGTTACCTATGAAACTAAGCCTGTGCATGATTGTCAAAAACGAAGAAGCAACGCTGTCTAAATGTCTTGGCAGTGTGAAAAATGTCGTCGATGAAATGGTAGTATTAGATACAGGTTCTACAGACAGCACTCCACAAATTGCTCAAAAATTTGGTGCGAAAGTGCATCATTTTGAATGGTGTAATGACTTTAGTGCTGCTCGCAATGAAGCTTTAAAATACGTCACAGGTGATTGGATTCTTGTCTTAGATGCAGATGAAACTCTCACCCAGAAAATTGTACCGCAGTTGAAGCAGGCGATACGAAGGGAAGAATACCTCCTGATCAACCTTCTGCGCCATGAGGTAGAAGCAGAACAATCTCCTTACTCGCTGGTTTCGCGCCTGTTCCGCAATCATCCAGATATCCGCTTTTCTCGCCCTTACCATGGGTTAGTGGATGATAGCGTGTCTGAAATTTTAACTCAGGAACCAGGTTTGCAAGTTGGCTATTTGGAAGGGGTTGCTATTTCACACACAGGATACCAAAAAAATGCCATAGCTCAACAAGATAAATTTACCAAAGCACAAGCAGCGATGGAAGGTTTTCTTGCTTCTCATCCTAATGATCCTTATGTTTGTAGTAAGTTGGGGGGGCTTTATGTAAAAATCGGGAAAATAGTAGAAGGTATCAAGTTGTTGGCGCAGGGAGTTGCGAATTGTGAGGAGGAGTACGAGACTTTATACGAACTCTACTATCATCTTGGTATTGCTTACTCTCGTTTGCAAAATTATAAAAATGCGATCGCCCACTATGATGCTGCAGTGAAATTGCCTATCTACCCAATTCTTAAATTAGGAGCATACAACAATCTTGGTAACTTACTCAAAGCAACTGGAGATTTCAATGGTGCTAAAACTGCTTACGAAGCAACAATCAAGATTGACTCCAGTTTCGTCCCAGGATATTACAATCTCGGAATGACGCTAAAGGAAATGAGTTTATTCAAAGATGCTATCTTAGCTTATCAAAAAGCAATTGAGTTAAGTCCTAAATATGCTGATGCGTACCAAAACTTGGGGGTATTGCTGCTGAAACTTGGCTATGTAAAAGATAGTCTTGTGAGTTTTCAAAAAGCGATCGCCCTTCACGAAGAACAGCAAAATCCGCAAGAGGCGAAACGACTGCGCCAAGGTTTGAAAGAAATGGGCTTGTTGCGTTAGTCAACAGTTGACTAATGACCAAGAAAGGGGTGTAGGGGAGCCAGTACTTGATGAGGGTCTCCCTCCGTAGGTATCTGGCGTGTATGGGGGTGTAAGGGTCTAAGGGGAAGAGAAAATTTTCTTTGTTGCCACGCCGCCGGAACCAACAAGGACGCAAGCCCCTTATTTTAATATTGGAAAGAAAAGAAAGGGAAGTTTCAAGCCCAAACCGCCACTAAAGCGAACGGCGCTGCGCGTTTTATTCATGGGGTTCCCCTACACCCCTACACCCTTACCCCCTTACACCCTGCCCGTTCGCGCAGCGTGTCCGTAAGGACTTAGGGCGTTGACTAATGACTAAATAAGTGATTTGACAAATTTTTCAAATCTATCCATTCCCTTTTCAATTGTTGCCATATCGGTGGCGTAGGAAAGGCGAATATTGTCATCACCAGCAAAGGCGATTCCAGGAATAACTGCTACTTGCTCTTTTTCTAGCAACCTGTTAGAAAAATCCAGAGATTTTAGCCCTGTTTTGCTAATGTCGGGAAATAAGTAGAAAGCGCCGTCTGGTTTTGGACAAGTTAGCCCAGGAATAGCGTTAAGTCTTTCATACATGACTTCTCGTCGTTTGGCGAAAGCTTGTAGCATTTCTTCGACGCAATCTTGCGAACCTTCCAAAGCTGCGATCGCCCCATATTGAGCAAAGGTACAAACATTCGACACACTATGGCTTTGGATAGTAATTGTTGCTTTAATCAAATCAATAGGTCCTGCCAAATATCCGATGCGCCATCCTGTCATGGAGTAAGCTTTGGCAAACCCATTGCTGATAATAGTTCGCTCAAAAATCTCTGGTCCTAGCGAACCAATGCTGACCTGTTTGACACCATCGTAGAGAATCTTCTCATAAATTTCGTCGGAAACGACAAGAATGTCAGTCTCAACAATAATTTGGGCGATCGCCTGAATTTCCTCTGGTGTGTAAACCATACCAGTCGGGTTAGATGGCGAGTTGAGGATAAAAAGCTTTGTCTTGGGCGTAATCGACTTACGCAACTGTTCTGGTGTAATTTTGTAACCTGTAGAAACATCTGTGGGGACAATCACAGAGACTCCACCAGCAAGCGTCACCATTTCCGGATAACTTAACCAGTAGGGCGCGGGGATGATAACTTCATCTCCAGGTTCAATCAGCGCCAGTATTAAGTTAAACAGAGAATGTTTCCCACCGTTGGTGACAATAACATTTTCTGCTTTGTAATCAAGACCATTGTCAGTTTTTAACTTGCGAGCAATGGCTTCCCTTAACTTTGGTTCCCCAGATGCAGGTCCATACTTGGTTTTACCTTCGTCCAAAGCTTTCTGTGCAGCAGCTTTGACGTGCGCTGGACTATCAAAGTCCGGTTCTCCAGCGCTAAAACTACAAACATCAATTCCTTCTGCCTTCATTGCCTTAGCCTTGGCTGCAATAGCTAAAGTTATAGAAGGTGCTACTTGACTTACTCGTTGCGCCAGCTTCATGTCACTCGTTTGGCAAACTTCTGACTTACTTTACAATATCTCAGAAGTTCTATTAATATTTGTCTCTTAACAATTCCTTTGTTGAAAGAATAAAATTTATGGGGCGATCGCGAGGCGCTGCTGCCTAAGCGCAAAGCGCACGCACTCGCGTTCGGCAGATCGGCTGTTTGTTATCTCTAGGATGAACTGTGGATGGTGGATACAGAGAGTAAATGTGTTTTTTTACTTTATTATCTACGTAAGTTTCTACTCAACGACCAACCCCCACAAATAGAAAAATCCCAGCATCCCTGCCAACTTAAGCGGCATTATCAAGTGTGGGGGATGACTTGGGAATTCTTGAGCAACTAACTGTAGGAACCAGAAATCGCAAGGTGTTTAAGCCTCAGATTTAGTTTTCCCATCGAAAATTTTCTCGCTCATTCAATAATTCGGAATTTGGTACAAAGATTTAGTATTTCATCCCCGTTAGGGGAAGAGGTTATGCAAAGGAAATCGCAAAAGCTTACCAAAGAGCATTTGCTGGTTTGTTTCCATCCCCGTTAGGGGAAGAGGTTATGCAAAGAGTTCGCTCAGGGAGCCTTAGTGGGAGCGGATTTCAGACGCCAAATCGACACCACTTTTTTAATTGTCAATAAGGGCAAGATGATTTGCAATAAAATCCTCATCTTGTAGGCTGAAACCCTTACTACAAGAGCAATCGACACCACTCAACGGAATTATGAGGTTTTCAAGGATCGGGGGAGTGGTGTCGATGAGTTTCAACACACTCCCTCAAACATAGAATGTATCATCTATGCTTGTCAAGTTTTTTACATTTCACATTCTCAATTGCTTAGTCATCATCTCCACGCTGCGCTTTGTTACGAGCAAATTTTTGAGAAACTACACGCTACCCGCATATTTTACACCTAAAGCATTTAGTCCTCTTGAGAGGACTTTGGCTATTAGCCTGCGATTTGAATCGCAGGCGGACACGTTCGTCTGAGAGTCGTTTAGGCGTTAAGCGTAGTTCTACCCTAGGCGTTAAGCGTAGCTCTGCCCTAGGCGATCGCCACCGCATCAGACAGATAAACATCCTGAATCGCGTGAAACAATTTCACTCCTTCCTCAAACGGACGTTGGAATGTTTTGCGTCCAGAAATTAATCCTGTTCCACCAGCGCGTTTGTTAATCACCGCAGTCCGAACAGCTTCTGCAAAGTCATTTTTTCCAGACGCGCCACCAGAGTTAATCAGTCCTGCACGTCCACAATAACAGTTGAGTACCTGATAACGAGTTAAATCGATTGGGTGGTCGGTTGTCAAATCTGTGTAAACCCGCTCATTGGTTTTACCGTAACTCTTACCAGTCGCCTTGGCTACTGCTCCGTAGCCGTTGTTATTTTCAGGCAACTTTTGTTTAATAATGTCAGCTTCAATTGTCACACCCAGATGATTCGCTTGTCCTGTCAGATCAGCCGCGAGGTGATAATCTTTGTCTTGCTTGAAAGCGTTGTTCCGCAGATAGCACCAAAGAATCGTCACCATCCCCAAATCATGAGCGCGTTTGAAGGCTTGGCTAATTTCCTGAATTTGGCGGGTGGAGTTTTCCGATCCAAAATAAATAGTCGCACCCACAGCAACTGCACCCAAATTCCAAGCTTGTTCAACTGAAGCAAACAAAACTTGGTCAGATTGATTGGGGAAAGTTAGCAGTTCGTTGTGGTTGAGTTTGACTATAAAGGGAATCTTGTGAGCATATTTGCGTGAAACTGAACCTAAAACTCCCAATGTGGTCGCAACAGCGTTGCAGCCTGCTGCTATTGCCAGCTTAAGAATATTTTCTGGATCAAAGTAGATGGGATTGGGTGCAAATGACGCACCGGCTGAGTGTTCAATCCCCTGGTCTACTGGCAGAATAGAGAGGTAGCCAGTATTTCCCAGTCGTCCTGTGGAGTATAGTGTTTGGAGATTACGCAAAACTTGGGGGTTGCGATCGCTGTTCAACCAAACTCGATCCACAAAATCTGGTCCTGGCAAATGTAGTAAATCCTTAGAAACTTTTGCCTTATAGGTGAGCAAGTCTTCTGCTTCTTTGCCTAGCAAGGACTCAATAGAATGAGGCGCAGATAGTGTTGTCGTCATTGCCTTTTCCTCAAAACGTCAGCACATAGCTTTGCCTTTAATATAGCATTCGCACTATTTTTCACCCGCTTCTAAAAGCATGAAAACTCTTTTCCTAAAATTTGGATATGGGGCTTCTAGAACAAATGTCTCATGTTGCTCGGGAACATTAATCATTTATCCTGATGCGACCAGAATTACAAATTTATTTGATTTTTTCAGATTCGCTTAATATTCTTTTATCAATCATGTCTAATATATTTGCATCTATAGTCAGATCAAACTTCCTAGCAAATAATTTTTCTGATTCCCTAATTTTCTCAAAATCCTTTTTTTCTAAAATTTTGGGGTGAAGGGAATCATCCTTCGGCCACTCTAGATAGGTCAAGCTAGTGTTAATAATTTTTTCCTTAAAAGGGGAATTTGCAATTAAAATCTGGTAAAACAATTCATCTGGACAATAAGTGTAATTAAAACTATTAACAAACTTGGGGTTTTGCTTAACAAAATTATTTATCCATTTTGTAGATTCTCCTGTTAAGCACCAAAATGCTGATCCTCCATAAAGAGCAAATCCTTCAGGCAATTTAGGTCTTTTCGGTAAAAGCAAAATCAACAATGAATATAACAAAGAGTTAATAGGAGATTTAAACTCACGCTTTTGCGGAATAAAAAACTCCTTATCTTTCCAACGAATATACCAAGATTCTAATCTTGTTAAGCCTCCCTTGTACCATATACTACAAGGTAATGGAAAATACTCTATAAATTCTTTACCATTATTCTGTTGGAAAAACTTTTTAATCTGTTCATTTGACTTGATCAAATAGTCTTGACCTGAGAAATATATAACATAATCGAAGTACTTACCCGTTTCAACTATTGATTTTATTCCTTCAAGACTAGCTCTGATAATATCAAAACCTCCCCATCCTAAATGGTATCTCTTTATGAAAGAGACATTTGGAAAATCCTTGAGTTGAGTCACTATCTGATGATAAATTTTCTGCTCTGTTTTTTGATCTATATGTATAAAAAATGAAACGTCATCTGTGTTTAGTTTAGAAATAAGACGTACTAATTGTTCTGGATATTTATGCGCCAAAATTATATATGCTATTCTCATAAAAAACGGGAGTATCCCAAAGGTGTAAATGTATAGGAATCCGGTTTGATTTGGTGAATTGACTCGTAAAGGTAGGGAACAGGGAACGCTTAACAGGGAACAGGCAACAGGGAAGAAATACTTACCTTGTCAAGAAGTTTGAAAGTCTCGTAATGTCCATATTTTTCATGAGTTCATGTCCTAATCTACCTGGCAACGGCTATATCCTGCTGTAGTGGTTTCACAAGCAAAGAAATTTCCTTTGTGACTGTGGAACCAATCCAAAATTCAAAATTCCCAAGCCTCGGATCTGTCTGTGCGATTCATCTAAAATCTAAAATCTAAAATCTAAAATCCAAAATTGAATGACCACAGAGAACATTTGTGGTTAACAAAAGAATATTCCCAACGATAGTATTGATAAGCAGCATAAGCTTAATTTAGTAAAATTGCTAAAGAAGCGCTTGGTGATATTCATGAATTGCTCGCCGATTTCGCCTCCTATCCCCAAAGTTACCCGGTTGCGTCCTCATACTCGTTTGATCAGCAAGCAATCCATTTTGCGACAAATCGCCTTGGGGATTCTCAGTATTGGGTTAATTCCTACTCTAACCGCTCGTCCTAGCTTAAGTGCAGAGCGGTTGACTCTTTCCTATGGTGCTGTGTCTCGCTCTATTTCGATTGATTCTCTAGAAACCTATGCCAAGACAGGTAAAATAGATGATGACCTAGCTGTGTATGTTGAGTATGCAGGTAAAGAGCAACTAAAGCAACTGCCGCAATTGTTGCTGACTCCCATTCCCCTAAATGCTGTACAGGTTTCGCAGTTTCTTTATACACCGATCGGCGAAAGAGTGTTAGCAGATTTCGGAGAAGTCGTACAGCAAGAATCTCACATTAACGGGTTCTATGCAATTCGAGGAGCACTGATTCTTGCAGCCGCCGATCCAAAAAATTTCACTTTATTAAATATACTACGCAGGTTTCCCTCAAGAACGATTTCGATAAATTTAGCTCGCGGTTTGCAAATAGCAGAGGCATTCCAAAATATAGTCAATCAGACTCAACAGGCCATCGCACTGATCAACAAGCAGTCGTCGGATACAGCAAATGCCTCTACTTCAGATAAGATTTCACTCACAGATCTGCCACGATCAGGAAAATATCGTTGGCAGAAGCGGACTATTACGCTCAACGACACATCTCGTAATCGCATTTTTCCTGCTGACATTTATCTACCAGATGTATCTGGCTTTCGTCCAGTTATTGTCATCTCCCACGGACTTGGTTCTGATCGTAGCAGTTATGCTTACCTTGCTCAAAACCTTGCTTCTTATGGGTTTGTCGTTGCTGTTCCAGAACATCCCGGTAGTGATGCCAAACAGTTGCAAGCTTTATTATCAGGTAGGGCGGCGGAAGTCACAAGTCCAAGAGAATTTATTGACCGCCCTTTGGATGTAAAGTATTTGTTGAATCAACTGACGAACCTATCTCAAACCGACCCTGCATACAAAGGGCGCTTGAATTTGGAACAAGTCGGCGTAGTCGGTCAATCCTTTGGTGGTTACACAGCTTTAGCATTAGCAGGAGCACCAATTAATTTTAAGCAACTAGAAAAAAACTGCCCAAGTTCACCAGATAAGGCTAATCTTTCACTGTTACTTCAGTGCTTGGCTGTGAGTTTACCACAATCTAGTACATATAACTTATCTGATTCACGAGTTAAAGCGGCGATCGCCATTAACCCGATTGACAGCACTATTATGGGGCAAGACAGTATCAGCCAAATTAAAATTCCTATAATGATTATGGCTGGCACTGCCGATACAATAGCTCCAGCATTTCCAGAACAAATTGAACCCTTCACCTGGTTAACCACCCTAAATAAATATTTAGTCTTAATTAATGGTGCTACCCACTTCTCAACAATTGGAGAATCACAAAGTTCTGGTGTACCCGTTCCCGAACAGGTGATTGGTCCGAGTCCTGCATTAGCACAGCGATATGTCAGGGCTTTGAGTCTTCCCTTCTTTGAAACCTACGTTGCTAATCAACCAAGTTACCGTCGCTACTTGAGTGCCAATTACGTCAACGCTATCAGTCAAGAACCCTTACGATTGAGTTTGGTACAGTTTCTCAGTTTGAAAAATTCTGCCTTGAGTCCAATACAACAGCACTCTGCTGTTTTTAATTCACAATCAAGTAGCCCTCCTTCCCTCCCAGCCTACGGTACAAAGCGCCCCTAGGGGGCGCGGCGCAAACGCGCTTCACTCCTTATTTTCACCTCAGGCGGGTGGGAAAACTTACAAGTATAAGGCGAAACATTAATCAGGTTGTTTTGTGACATTTCATACAATGTATCCTGTTGCCCTTCGGGTCGCCAATCCCCCAAACTCCTGCGCAGACGCTACGCGAACGTGACGGAAGCCGCCAAGACGGGGGCTGGACTCACCAAGACGCGAAGGACGCCAAGGAAGATAAGAAAGAGTTTGAGAAATTACTTTTTGCTCTTCGTCAGAGGTTGCTGGAATCGAAGATTCAAAATCTTGATTCAAAAATTTACTTATTAGGTCATGCTCATCTTGACTTGGCATGGCTTTGGCCTGTGAGTGAAACTTGGAAGGCTGCACAAAGTACTTTTGAGTCGGTTCTTAAACTTCAGCAAGATTTTCCAGAGTTGATTTTTTGTCATTCTTCGCCGGTGCTTTATGCTTGGATTGAAGAGCATCGCCCGGATTTGTTTGATGCGATTCAAGAAGCGGTAAAAGCTGGGCGTTGGGAAGTTGTGGGAGGTTTTTGGGTTGAACCGGAACTGAATTTAATTGCAGGTGAATCTATTGTTCGTCAGTTGTTGTATGGTCAGCGTTATGTGTTGGAGAAGTTTGGCAAGCTTTCTTCTGTTGTATGGGTACCAGATAGTTTCGGTTTTTGTGCAACTTTGCCGCAGTTTTTCGCAAGTGCTGGTGTTGAGTATTTCGTGACTCAGAAGTTGCGCTGGAATGATACGACGAAGTTTGATTATGGTGCTTTTTGGTGGCGATCGCCTGACGGTAGTGAAGTCTTTAGCTATATGTCTGCCCTTGTTGGTGAAGGTATCGATCCTGTTAAAATGGCATCCTACGCGTGTGAATGGCAAACTCAAACAGGTCTTTCTGACGCCCTTTGGCTTCCTGGCGTGGGTGACCACGGTGGCGGTCCCACTCGTGATATGTTAGAAACTGCCCAGCGTTGGCAAAAATCTTCTTTGTTCCCGAAGCTAGAATTTACGACTGCCGAAAATTATCTACAGCAAATCAAGAATAGACAAGAAAATAATTCTCCCCCAGCCTCCCCTGCTTCCCCTCCCTCCTTCCCCACTTGGGAGGACGAACTTTATCTAGAATTCCATCGCGGCTGTTATACCACCCACGCTGACCAAAAACGTTGGAATCGTCGTTGTGAAGGATTATTGTACCAAGCAGAACTGTTTGCGGCTTTGGCAACAATTAGCTCTGGGGTGACATATCCGAAAGCTGAACTAGAAGCGGCGTGGAAAAAGGTCTTATTTAATCAGTTTCACGATATTCTGCCTGGTTCTTCGATTAATCAAGTTTATGCGGATGCGCTTCCAACTTGGCAGGAGGTGGAGAAAGTTGGCAATGAGATATTGCAGGAGTCTTTGAGTGATCTTGCATCCCAAATAAACTTAAGCGAGCCGCCCCAACCCGATGCTGTACCAATTTTCGTCTATAACTCCCTGAATTGGCAGCGCTCTTCGGTTGTCGCTGTTGAGCTACCATTACCTCACTCTTGTGCTTGCGTTTATAATCTTGAAGGAGAACTTTTGCCTTCCCAACTGAGCAACGACTCAAAGCTGCTGTTTATAGCAACCGATGTCCCCTCTGTTGGCTATCGCGTTTTTTGGCTTTGTCCTCAACTGCCTAAAAAAGGCTATAACATAACCCAGTCTGATGATACCAATTCAAGTTTGCGAAAGCAAGAACATTTTGAGCGAAAAAGATTGAGTTTTGAAAATGAGTTTTTGCGGGTAACTGTTGACGAAGAAACTGGTCATTTGTCGATTCTTTTTGACAAAGTTAATGATAGAGAAGTTCTCAGTTGTGCTGGAAATCAATTACAAGCTTTCCAAGATAGTGGTCAATATTGGGATGCTTGGAATATTGACCCTAATTATTCTGAGCATCCCTTACCACCAACGCAGCTAAAATCTATTGAGTGGCTCGAAACAGGACTTGTGCAAACTCGTCTGCGTGTGGTGCGCCAGCTGGGTGAATCAGAGTTTTGCTGTGATTACATATTACAAGGGCGTTCGCCAATCTTGAAAATCGTCACGACTGTGAACTGGCAGGAACGTAACTGTTTGATGAAAGCTGCTTTTCCTTTGAATCTAGAGGCAGACTTTGCCACTTATGAAATTCCTTGTGGGACGATTCGCCGTCCGACCAAACCCGAAACTCCAGCAGAAAAGGCGAAATGGGAAGTCCCGGCTTTACGTTGGGCAGATTTGACAACTCCCGCCACCGTTAACAACGATCATACATACGGTGTTAGTCTGTTAAACGATTGTAAGTATGGGTACGACAGCCAATCCAATCAATTACGCTTAAGTCTGTTACGCAGTCCAAATTGGCCTGACGAGGAAGCAGACAAAGGATTTCATGAATTTACTTATGCTTTGTATCCTCATGCTGGTAGCTGGGAATCAGCCCATACAGTCAGACACGGTTATGAATTGCATCTACCAATGGAAGTAATGATGTTGAGTTCTAAGCATCACCAGAACAACAAGTCTTTACCACCAGTTGGTAGCTTCTTAGATTTGTCGGCTGAGAACTTAATATTAATGGCGTTTAAGCAAGCAGAAGACAACCCAAAACAATGGATTCTCCGATGTTACGAATGTCACGGACAGACAGCCGATTTGCAGTTGCAAAGTGATTTAGGGTTGACTCTGGGAGAGTCAGTGGACTTATTAGAGCACTCTTTGCCCACACCCGAATTCTCATCTGGGCAACAAATCTTTACGATTCAACCCTGGAAAATTAGCAGCTTTAGGGTTAGCTGAGGGGTTTGTGATTGTGTAAAACACAATCACAAACCCATGAAATCTAATCTTCGTGATCTTCAAAGGGATCGCTCAATTCCTTACCAGGAGGGCCAAAAGAGGTGTAGATGGAGAACGCCGTAATGAAGATCACAACAGCGCCGACAGAAATACTAAGAACTATTGCGGGTTCCATGACAAGTATCGATTATGTGTCCTATTCCTATAGAATATTACAGAAGATTAAAAAATGCTTTGGCAACTCATCTTAGGTGAACTATGGCACAAAGGACGCAATTGGGAGATATCCTCAAACCTTTAAACTCTGAGTATGGTAAAGTGACTCCAGGTTGGGGTACTACCCCCGTGATGGCTGTTTTTATTTTGCTATTTTTCGTGTTTCTGTTGATTATTCTGCAACTCTATAACAAGTCCTTCACGATCCAAGATGTTTTGGTTGACTGGCGGGCTTTGGGCGTTAAATAATGTTCCTAGTCCAAAAACCTGGATAACACTGTGTTACTCCACACCCGGCTTTCGTCCGGGTTTTTTTGTCAGTTGTTAGTGGGCTGTTCCAATACCATCGCAAAGGTGGCGATCGCTGTCTTCTACCTCTTTGCTATACTTCAGATAATCCCCCACCGAATCACAAGCACTGCTCATTAGCGTATCTAAATCGAAATCCCGCAGAATAATGCTAAAACCTGCAACAGTGGCAAGGGTTTTGCCGTCGTGGCTGAAGACGACGCTACGGGGTCCTTTGTGATCATACTCAGAAAGAGAGAGGGTGTGCAGTAGCTCACCTTTGAGGTTCCAGAGTTTGGCTGTGTTGTCAAGACTAGCAGTGGCAAGGGTTTTGCCGTCGGGGCTGAAGACGACGCTAAAAACATCGCTACTATGCCCAGAGAGGGTACGCGGCGGTTCGTTAGTTTCAAGGTTCCAAAGTTTGATCGTTTTGTCAAGACTAGCACTAGCAAGGATTTTGCCGTCGGGGCTGAAGACGACATCATTGACAACATCCTGATGCCCAGTAAGGGTTTTCCGTTCTTTACCTTCCTGGTTCCAAAGTTTGACCGTTTTGTCCAAACTTGCAGTGGCAATGGTTTTGCCGTCAGGGCTGAAGACAACGCTACTGACAACATCCTGATGCCCAATGAGGGTGCCCACTTGCTCACGTTTGCGGTTCCAAAGTTTGACGGTGTTGTCGGAACTTGTAGTGGCAAGAGTTTTATCATCAGCGCTGAAGACGACTTTCGTTCCAAGAAGGGTCTGCGGTTTCTTCTCCTCTAAGTTCCAGAGTGTTACCGTGTCGTCATTAGCAGTGGCAAGGGTTTTGCCGTTGCGGCTGAAGACGACTTTCTTTCCGGGAAGGATCTGTTGTTCCTTACTTTCAAGGTTCTCAACGTTCCAGAGTTTGACCTTGTTGTTTTCACCAGAAATGGCAAGGGTTTTCCCGTCAGAGCTGAAGACGACATCATTGACCATAGTACCCTCATCCCCAGAGAGGTCTATCTTTGACTGATTATCTGTAAGGTTCCAAAATGTGACGATTTTGCTCTTCTGACTACTAACAGTGACAATGCTTTTGCCGTGGTCGGGGCTGAAGACAACTTTAGTGACTTGATCCTCATGCGGGAGGGTACGCGGTTCCTTGCTGAAGACACCCCTAGTGACGCTAGCCTCATGCGGGAGGGTACCCGGTTGCTTACTTTCGCGGTTCCAAAGTTTGACGGTGTTGTCGGAACTTGCTGTGGCAAGGGTTTTGCCGTCGGGGCTGAAGACAATGCTATTGACACCTAGCTTATGCCCAGTAAGGGTTTGCTGTTCTTTACCTTGAAGATTCCAAAGTTTGACCGTTTTATCAAAACTTGCAGTGGCAATGGTTTCGCCGTCAGGGCTGAAGACGACATCATTGACAAAACCCTGATGCCCAATGAGGGTGTGCAGTTCCTTACCTTGAAGATTCCAAAGTTTGACCGTTTTGTCAGAACTTGCAGTGGCAATGGTTTCGCCGTTGGGACTGAAGACGACCTTATTCACCGTATCCTTATGACTAGTCAAGCGATTGCGCTCTTTGACTCCATAAACTGCTTTTTGCAACGTTGTTACAAGCAAAGGCTCGCTTACTTTGTGTTCTTTCAAAATCTTTCCTGCCTTAATCTGTTGGATCAGAGCATCCAATTCTTTATGAGAATCAAACAGTGACGAGGAAGATCGAACTAGAACATTGGCTTGAGTTATTTCCGCTTGTTGTTTGCGATGGAAAGAAAGAATTCCCAAGCCAGCAGTCAGAATTAAAGCGATTAATGATCCGCCAGCTATTCCCCAAGCTGTCCTGATTTCGCGACGGCGACGGGCTTCTTTTTCTCTTTCTTGGCGATCGCTTTTTTCTGTACAAGCAGTCACATACTCAGTCTCTAACTTGTTTAGAAAACTCGTATTTTTCGCTAACTCCTGAGCTTCTTTTAATCTTCCTCCTTCATCATGCGTCAAATAATCCTCGCTTTTTTGCTGCTTTTCCCAATCCAAAGCTGCATCACGTATATTTTTGCGTAGTTGTAAGTTTATTCGATTATCATCTAACCACTGCAGCAACCTCGGCCAGTGGCGGATTAAGGCTTCATGTGCTATCTCCACCTCTTCACGATTTGTCGATCCGTCTACACTTGTAACTACTAATCGCGCCCCTTCACCCGCCAACCGCTGCACCAACCGCTTAGTAGTTGCCAAATCACCACCCGCAGGTACCAGTTCATCTAACCAAACTCGCTGTCGGGTGTCACGACGTTTCTCTCCTTGTAATGCATTTTCATCCAAACGTGTCAAGCGGATGAAAATATTCTTAACTTGGTCTTGTTCTGCGGGTGACAAACTATTGTAAACATCATCGGCAGTTTGAGCGATCGCCTTATTCACACCACCAATAGCCTCATACTCCACAGTCCGCAACCATCTACCATGTCGGTGCTTCCACATCTCCAGCAATGCATGTTGCAGTAGTGGCATTGCTCCTGGTTCACCTTGCACATTATCCAGAATCAAGTTGCTCAAGCCTGCTTCAAACCGTAACCCTACCTTCGCAGCTTGCATTTCCATCGCTTTGCGCAATTGGGCAGCATCCATCGGACCAATTAGTTTTTGCCTCGCTTCCATCAAATCTTTCAAATTGCGATAGGGCGCACATTCGCCCCAAAAGTCTGCCCGCATAGTAATGACGACTTTTTGGTGTGGAATCAGGCTTAACAATTTTTCGATGAAACTCACCCTCTCGGCTTCATCAGTACAGAGGGTAAACAATTCCTCAAATTGGTCGATGACTAATATTGCAGATTGTGCTATGACTTCGGACAGACTAGTTTCCAGTTGTTCGATCGGGTTACTACTCGGTGTCATGTATACTGAGACCAAACCAGTCTGTTTTTCCTGTAGCAACGGGATCAAGCCTGCTAACACCAACGATGACTTACCACTGCCAGAACCGCCTAATACGGCTAAAAAGTTGTGTTCAGTGAGCTTTTGTTGCAGTTGGGCAATTAATTCTTCTCGCCCAAAGAAAAATTCGCGGTTTTCGACTCGGAAAGGATACAGACCGAGAAACGGGCAACGAGAATCATAGATTGGTGGTTGCTGACCTAATGCCAAAGCGTTGAAGTTGAGGTCAACGATTTCCTCACAGAGGTTGTTAACTTCTTCTAAAGTTTGTTCTCGTTCTTTGAGGACTTCTTTGCTCAAAGCTGTGGCATCTGCTCCCAGGGTATTTTTGAGCTGCCCCTCTAGCTGTGCAAACTTCTTTTCGAGGACAGGCGATCGCTCTGGTAACAACTGCACAAGCCGTTCTAAACCATACTGAATTTCCGCGTTGGTCAGTTTTCGGTCAAGCTGGTCGCTAAATAAGGGTCGTCCTCCCAAACGGCTGAACAGTGCCGGTACAGTCACATCGCCACGTTCTGCAAGAGTTGCTGTCGCCTCATGCAATGCTGAGTCTACTTCCCCCGATTGTCTCAATTGGTAGTAAAATTTCTCTGTTAGTGCCTGAGCCGTCTTGATAGTGACTTTCTCCGTCATCGCCACCACCGCAGGCATCCCCAAATCTCGCACCAATCGCTGCCCTAATCCCCCTAATGCTCCTTCTGCTTCTGGGCTGGCACTCTCACAAGTACAGAGAAAAGTAAAATGAGGTAGCCCTCTAGCACCTCGTAACTGGCGAACTCTTTCTATTAACTTTGTGGCTGTCACCACCTCAACTGTATTATCATCTTTTGACCAGTAGAGGAGGGTTTCACCATCATCCATGACTTTACCGTGGCTAACAAAATGCAGCATTGTATACTGCTTTGTGCGATCGGTTAGTTGAGCGCAAAGTTCATCTAGGGTAGGTAAGCCAATAGCACCGTCAACTGTTGCTAACACATCGGTAGGAATATCACCCAAAGCTACGCGCACGCTCTTGACAGTAGCTTCCACATCAAATGTATCTAATTTATACCTACGAGAATCCAAGGGACTAGCCACTAGTACCAGCGCCTTTAAATCTCGCCGCCCGATGGCAGGAAACAGTCGGTCGGTAATCGCAGGAATATAAAAAGAGAAAGGCACTCTTTGGTTAAGTGCTAAGATTTGCCATTCGCCATCAATGGGAGCACATAGTCTTTCCCAACGTAAAGTTCGCAGTTGTTTATCAATAGCTTCAATAAACAGTAACACCCGCACTGTTTGCTGATTCTGACTCAGTGCCCGGATAAATCCATCACGCACTTCGTCTCGTAACAGCGCTTTACCCAAGAATGTACCGTAATCTCGTACTTGCCCTTGAAGACTAGTCAAATGCTGCAAATCTTCAGCACTCAAACAGAGATTACCTTCCAACCGCAATGGTAAAAGAACGCCTGGTTGAGTGTGTTCTACGACAATTGGCCAGCTATCTCCTGATTTGCGTTGGATGGTAATCTCGAAAGTGTTCATGAGTTCTCTTTAATACTGGTAAATGCTAACTTGCTATTGAGGACTGGGGACTGGAAAACAGATTTAGTGATAAAATCTTTCAATTTTCGATCCCCAATTCATATCGTTTCCGGTTGAATCTGAATAATTAAAAAACCGCAGAGGCGCAGAGAACGCAGAGGCAGAGAGAAAGGAGAAATCATTCCGATACAAACGGATTTGATATCACATACTATTTCTTTGTGAGGCTGTGCCAAATTTTCTTACTTCTTCTTTCTTTCTTTCTTTGTGTCCTTTGCGTCCTTTGCGGTTCGTTCCTCATATAATTGGGCGTATCTCTGGCACTTTACGGGCAAGCTATCATGGAGAATTGGTATCAATTAAATTCAATTTATTCAGACTTTCACGTAGACTAGTTATAGCTAAAAGCGCAGCCTGAAGTTTTGCTTTATCGTCATCTGAAGCTTGCTGGGCTGTGTTGACAAACTGTTCTAGTGCTTGAATCAAGTTCGTCTGGGCTTGCTGGATAGCGCTTGCATCGGCTGTCTGAGGCGTTGCAGGCGCAGTCGGTAAATTGATTGTCTCTATTACTGGGCGATCGCCTGTGGAACTATCACCCACAACTAGCCTAACTGCGGGGTCGCCAATAATGGCATAACTGCGAGCATCGTTATTGGCTGTCCACATTCCAGACAAATTTATTGGATTGGCGATCGCACCATACTTAATTTCTTCTAATTCTGTACTCAAATCAGACGAAAGTTCAGCATAGCGTTCGTTGAAATACTCGACAGCTGACCCCACAGGATGACCTTCTAGCAGTCGCTTTAGAGTACTTTGAAAAACTGCTAACTGTTTACCAGTTTTTTCCCAGACGAAAGAGCAACCCCAAGCGCGTTCTACGTGGCCGATGACTGCCAAAGCACCTCCATTGGGGTGACTGAGGAGTCGTCGGGGTAGAGGAGCAACAAAAGCATGGGGAGCAATTTCTAACCTCTGCGTTGAGTTTTTTCTATGGCCAAATTCATCAAAACGGGGCGTACCAGCACCATAACAAGCAAAGTGAAAAGCAATTAGACCTAGCAAACGAGCATCGTTACCGATATCGTCCGCAGAAAAGTAAAATTCTTCGGGAATTGGTTTATTGCCCCACTGGGCTTTACCGGGCCAGTCCTGACAAAGTAAAGCGCCCTGATGACGTAGTTGCCTTTCATCCCCATGAGGAAAACCCATGCCATGACTAGCAGTGAACAATACAGCAGGTGTTTCCTCTCCTCCTAACAATTTGCTCAACCGCGCCTTTGTGGCTTCTTCTGCTAGTAAGGTTTCTACTGTCCAATTATTCTGTTTTTGGGAACTCACCATCCAATCAGCTAAAGGCTGAATCAATTTTTCAGCACTGAGTTCAGTAGCTGCGTCACCCTGAGTACGGACGCCGAAAAAGGTAGCGCGGCGAGGCAGGTTTAAATTACCAGTTTCAGCCTGGACGACACTACGAGCATACTGAGCATATTCTTGCGGCGTATCGAAGTAAATTCGACCCACTGCATACTGTACGTCGAGTTGATACTGGAAACGATAAGGAATGCTTTCTGGGTCACCAACGATCAGCAGATAATAAGGCATTTTCTCTGGATCAGCAGGGCCAGGACCGACTCCATGACGCGCCAAAAATTGATTTTTCGACTCACCAGGACGATAACCCTTGGGGCCAGTGTATTCCTGATAATAGTTCTCGTGATTTTTCGTCGCTTGCCTTTGCCTATGTTCTAACAGTTCTTTGAGCGCTTCTTTGATTGCTGGGTCGGCATTATAGGTGAAGATAACTCCCCAACCTGTCTGTGCGAGGTCTTTAGGATCTACTCCTTCTATCGGTGCAAAATCAGGTTCTAAACCTTTGACGTGCAGATCCTTTTTCTTGAGTTCACTAATTTCTACAGGGTCAAACTCTTCACCTTGAGCAATCTTAGAAACCTGTTCAGGTGTCAAAGGAGGTAGCAAATACTCTCCTGAGGCACCGTCAATTCCATTGAAATACAGCTCTTGTGTTAGCTGTTCTACGCTCATATTATGTGTATCCTTATATTTCCAACTTACAGACACTGTTTCATTAACTGCCAAAGGCTGCCGACCACACTGCATGAGCGACTTCCGGTTTATCAATGGCGTTGTGAGCACCTATGAAAAGATCTAGTAGACTCGGAGGGACAACAATATATTTACTACTTTCTAAGTTGTAAATTTTACCTGATTGAAAATTGTAGGATTGTTCCAGGGGTAGCATACCTTTTGGATCGTTAATAATTTCCAAACCATCACCCTGAATCCCATAACAACCAATGCCACCTACGCCGGGATATTCCTTCTGGGTACTCTCACTATTAGGGTCAAAGTCTATATCTTGCTCCCTAAATATTCCGAGTGTTCCCGCCATAGGATAGGCATTCTTGACAGCCTTATCATGCTCAGATTGGGTAGTAACAATCGGCCCTGCAACTTTACCATCAGTAATAATGGAGCGGAAGTAACCAGGAAGATTGTTTCTAAAAGGGACATTTGAGCAGAAAGACCACAGTGATAGAGCACCTTGTATTAAGACAAGAGAATTAACTGGACGGACTAATTTGTTATTGTCTTTGGTACCTGCAACGGTAGCTGAGACAAAAATACATCCAAAACTGTGCCCCATCAGATGAAATCTTACAGTATTATCTGTCAGTTGTTGAAGTCTGTTTAACAAATTGAAACCAGTGGTTTGACCGATTTTCCGAGCGAGGTCTTTCATCTTCCAGAAAGATAACAATCTCGGAATGTTCAAAAATGCATCTGTGGCTGATTTCACACTATCCCCAATTCCGAAGCTGACATCTTCGTTTTCTTCTGCAAGGGTAGCTTCATATATACTTTCAGGATCTAGATTTAATGATTCGTTTTCGCTCCATGCATCTGCATCTTCTCCTTCACTACTCAAAGATGCTTCCTTAATCAAAACCTCGTAGGCTTCACGCACCTCTGATGGTAATGTATCGGGTGCAACGTCATATTCTCCCGCTGCTGTAAAAATTGTTCTGAGCGCTTCTCTTGCCGCTTCAGTATCAGCAATGCTCTGAGCATACTGATTGATTAATTCTTCTTGAGAAGTATCTGTAGTGTCAAACGACACAATTGTTTTGTCTAGAGACACTGCATTGAGATCTTCATCTCCCCAAGGCTTACTAGGCCAATGTAGACCAATCAACAAGGGGCGAAATCCTGGTCGCAACTGTTGCATTTTTTGAATATCAGCCTGGTTTTTAGCCATAGCTGCAATCCATTTGTCGTACTGGTTTTTTGCTGCAGGAATGTCACCTTGCCATCCGTGGCTCATCAAAAAGACATCTGTGATTGGCTCTTTAGACTTTCTTGCGCTAGATAAGATCTCTATTACCTTTTGGCTGATGAACTCTCCATTGTTTTGGCGTTCTTTGCCTTTAGCATCAAAAGCGATGAGATAGTATTTCAAGGAAGTTTCGACTAATGTTTTTTCAATTGCCATAAGTAAATTTTCTTGACCCCGGTTGCATTTTTATTTTGTAACTTTTCTAACTGTTATATAGCAAGATTTTCATAAAGTGAAAAAAATGTGTTTCTTTGATTTGTTGCTAGCACAGACTTTCGCCGCTAGTCAGAGGCTCAGTTCTTGCACCTTACCGTATAACTCCGCAAAAATTATACTATAATTTTTGCTTGTGTGAGTTCTTACAACTTTATTATGGAAGCTTTATTTAGCACAACTTCATACGTAGTTAGTATTGTTTTCTTAAAAAAGTTCCCAGTTCTTTTTTGGATTAAAACCAAGAGTATTTCCTAGTAAGTTCATGTTAAGTCATGGTGTTCTTTCTTCCGGAATATAGATGTGGGTGGTGTTTTGAGAACTTCAGAAATTTGAACTTTAGTTGCTCTGATCTAAACTTACTGCCTCAGACTCCGCCACCAAAGTCGGCAAAGTCGGATCTTCAAGTCGGCTCAAGTCGGATTTTGATAAGTAAGTCGGCTGTTGGAGCATTAAGTAACTAAAATTATGATCGCAGCAATGACGGTAACTATTGATTAAACTACATATGTGGGTTTCCAATGCGGTTTTTGATGTGACTGGAGAAAAATATGAATGTATTTGGTATCGGTTTGCCGGAAATGGCTTTAATCTTTGTGGTAGCACTGTTAATCTTTGGTCCGAAAAAGCTACCAGAAGTTGGTCGCAGTCTAGGAAAAGCAATTCGCGGTTTTCAACAAGCTTCTAGCGAGTTTCAAAACGAGTTTCAAAAAGAAGCAGTTGAGTTGCAAGAAGCAGTGAAAACGACTGCTGAACTAGATACCAAGCAAACAACTCAACCAGAAACTAAGCAAATAGAAGCAACTAAGTTGGAGCAAGACACTGCGAGTTCTGCCCAAAAAAGCTAGACAGAAGGCAAAATGACAGAAGCTGTTGCTAAAAAAACTTTGGTCATTCCCCAGCTAATTGTCGGGTTGGGGAACCCAGAACCCAAGTATGATCAAACACGCCACAATATTGGTTTTGCTGCTGTAGACGCGCTATCTCGTTCTTGGAAGATTCCCTTGGCAGAAAATCGCAAGTTTCAAGGCGAATATGGCGAAGGAATTGCACCAAATAGAGATAAAATCCGTTTGTTGAAGCCACTGACTTATATGAATCTTTCAGGACAAGCAATGCAAGCCGTGACAAGCTGGTATAAGCTGCAACCTGAATTGGTTTTAGTTATTTATGATGATATGGATTTGCCTTTGGGAAAAACTCGCCTGCGCTTATCTGGTTCCGCTGGAGGACATAACGGTATGAAAAGCGCGATCGCACACCTTGGGACACAAAACTTTCCTCGTTTACGTATTGGTATTGGTAAACCAAAAAATGCAGCGAGTAACGACGAACATGGTACTGTTTCTCATGTCTTAGGACGATTTTCTGCTGCTGAAAATCAGATGGTTTCTGTTGTACTACAGTTTGTGGGCGAATGCGTAGAACTCAGCCTGAATTCGGGAGTGGAAAAGGCAATGAATATTTGTAACAGCCGCTCTTTTGATAGTTCGCAATCTTAGTCGTGTATTTTTGACATTCCCAGTACTGGAAGAGGTGAGCTTAGCTCACCTATTTCAAAAAGAAGTAGAATTGTTGGGCTGAGTGCGACTGTTCTTGACTTCAAATATTACAAATAATACATGAGTCTCTAACTCACCTGGCGTATTCTATAGTTTTGAAAAATAATTAGATCGTACCCCTACCGGGGTACGATTCATCTTGTCTAATTTTTGTATCAAGGCTACCGAATCTATTTAAGCTTCTCTAACAAGCGTGAACGTAGTCAAGCAACGTCAGTTCCAATTCGGTTTATCTCATACTTCGCTTGCGTCTTGCAGCTACAGCCTTGCGTTTACGTTTTTCTAATGGTGTTTCAAAGTGTTTGTGAAACTTGACATCAGCTAAGATTCCAGCTTTGGAAACTTGCCGTTTAAATCGACGCAAAGCCGAATCAATTCCTTCATTGTCTCCTAAAAGCACCTGGGTCATTCTTCTTCCTCATGAACAATACTCTGATTGTAGTGCGACTGCAACCGGGAGCGAAACTCCCCTTTACAAAAGTAGGAGAACCGGAAAAGTAGAGGGAATCACCGAAGAAGAAGATTGATGACTAATGACTATCTTGATCGGGCATTTTGATAGAAAGAGCTAATTGATATAATTGACGACGGGGAAAGGAAATTTCTTTTGCTAACTGACGGCTGGCTTGCGATCGCGATATTCCCTGACTCATGATCTTTTGCAACTCTGCTTTGAGTTCTTCTTCTGAAAGTTGCGGTTGAGTAGGTGGTGTTCCTCCCACAACCAAAGTGTATTCACCTTGAGGTTCGCGTTGGCTGTAATGAAGAATTGCTGATTCAATACTTCCCCGCAAAAATTCCTCATACAATTTAGTTAACTCCCGCGCGATGACAATTTGGCGAGTGTTTCCAAAGACTTCTGCTAAATCTTCCAAAGTTTCGCGTAGGCGGTGGGGAGACTCGTAGAAAATGAGTGTGCGAGGTTCTGTTGCTAGGAATTCTAAGTGCGATCGCCTCTGTTGACTTTTAACTGGTAAAAATCCTTCAAAAACAAATTTATCCGTTGGTAATCCAGCTGCACTTAATGCAGTCATTGCTGCATTTGCACCAGGAATTGGCACAACTGTTATCCCAGCCTCAACAGAAACTTTAATGAGTTCATATCCAGGATCAGAAATTCCTGGTATACCTGCATCAGTCACCAGAGCGATCGCTTTCCCGTTACTGAGTTCCTCTAATAACTCTGGAATCCGACTACTACGGTTGTGTTCATGGTAACTTACCTGTGGCGTTCTCACTTGAAAATGTTGTAACAATCTACCAGTGTGGCGTGTATCTTCCGCCGCAATGATATCCACTGTCTGCAAAACTTTCACTGCCCGGAATGTCATATCTTCCAGGTTACCAATAGGTGTGCCGACAACGTAAAGTGTTCCTGGTTTTATATCCATGAATAAATATTATCTTGTGTGTTGAGTGGAGCTTCTGACAATTTTTAATTGTGTGTATTCTATCCAGCGAAAAGCGTACGATAGAAAGAAAAATTTATTGTAGTCACTTTTGAGCAATGGACACGATCAAATACACGCTTAGCGAAAACCAAATACCACAGTCCTGGTACAATATCCAGGCTGATTTACCCACGCCGATGGCACCAGTGTTACACCCTGGTACATATCAGCCAATAACAGCAAAAGACTTAGAACCCCTTTTTCCAGCGGCGCTGATTTCCCAAGAGGTTACCACTGAACGCTGGATTGAAATTCCTGAGGAAGTACAATCAATTTACCGTCAGTGGCGACCAACTCCACTTTACCGCGCCCGACGCCTAGAGGAAGCTCTTGATACCCCTGCTAAAATTTACTATAAGTACGAAGGTGTCAGTCCAGCTGGTAGCCACAAACCCAATACAGCGATTCCACAGGCTTATTACAACAAGCAAGCAGGGGTAAAGCGCCTGATAACAGAAACTGGTGCAGGACAATGGGGTTCTTCGCTGGCAGTTGCTGGTGCTTTTTTTGGCTTAGAAGTCGTGGTTTACATGGTAAAAGTAAGCTATCGACAAAAGCCATATCGTCGCGCTTTTATGGAATCTTTTGGTGCGCGTGTTATAGCTAGCCCCAGTGATGAAACACAAGCAGGGCGAAAGATTCTCCAAGAAAATCCTGATAGCACAGGCAGTTTGGGGATCGCCATTAGTGAAGCGGTAGAAGTGGCAGTTCAAGATGAGCAGACAAAATATTCATTAGGTAGCGTGTTGAATCATGTGCTACATCATCAGACTGTCATCGGTCAAGAAGCGCTGACACAACTGGAGCAAGCAGGTGACTATCCTGATATTATCGTGGGTTGTACAGGTGGCGGTAGTAATTTTGCTGGTATTGCCTTTCCTTTCATGGGTGCAAAGCTGCGCGGTGAGCAAAGTGATATCAAATTTGTGGCAGTTGAACCGGCTGCTTGCCCAACCTTAACTAAGGGCAAATATACATATGACTTTGGCGATACAGCACATCTCACTCCCCTTGTCAAGATGTACACTTTGGGCAGCACCTTTGTTCCCCAAGGCATTCATGCAGGTGGGTTGCGGTATCATGGTATGGCACCTTTGCTCAGTCACGTTGTAGATTTGGGTTTGATTGAAACAAGAGCTTTCACACAACTTGATTGTTTTGCATCTGGTTTAACTTTTGCCCGTAGTGAAGGTATTTTACCTGCCCCTGAAGCTAATCATGCAGTCAAGGGTGCGATTGATGAAGCACTACGCTGCAAGGAAGAAGGAGTGAGTAAGACCATCCTATTCAATTTGTGTGGTCACGGTCACTTCGATATGCAAGCGTACATGGATTATCAGGCAGGATTGTTACGCGATACTGAATATAGTGCTGAAGAAATAGCGATGGCGCTGTCAGGCTTGCCTGTGATTCGTTGAACTATATGAAAAAAAGTGGGTTATTTGTCGGTTTAGTCACTTTAGATTTGATTTACCTTGCCCAATCTCCTCCTCAGAGTAATCAGAAAATAGTCGCTGCTGACTACACTGTTGCTGCAGGTGGTCCAGCAACAAACGCGGCTGTTACTTTCAGTCATTTGGGTAATCAAGCGACAGTCTTGGGCGTAGTAGGTTGTCACCCAATGACGCAGTTGATAAAAGGAGATTTAGCAAATTATAAAGTTGAAATAATTGACCTTGATCCCAACACACAAAACGCGCCACCAGTTTCTTCTATTATTGTCACCCAAGCAACTGGTGAACGCGCAGTCGTTTCCATAAACGCTGTCAAAACTCAAGCAAACCGTGAATCTATTTGGCCAGAAATTTTACAACACGTTGACATTGTTTTAATAGATGGACATCAAATGGCTGTTGGAAGTGAAATTGCCCAAATAGCTAAAGCGAGGAATATCCCAGTTGTTATCGATGGTGGTAGTTGGAAAAACGGCTTTGAGAAAGTCTTACCTTTTGTAGACTACGCTATTTGTTCTGCTAATTTTCATCCGCCCAACTGCGAGACTGAAGATGAGGTTTTTGCTTATCTGAGTGGATTTGGTATTTGTCACATTGCCATCACTCATGGAGAAAAACCGATTCGATATCTCGAAGATGGAAAAGCTGGCGTTATAGATGTACCTGCTGTTCAAGCTGTTGATACACTAGGGGCTGGAGATATTTTCCACGGTGCTTTTTGTCATCACATTTTACAGGAAAGTTTTACCACTGCGTTGCAGCAAGCAGCTCATATGACTTCATTTTCCTGTCAATTTTTTGGCACGCGCCGCTGGATGCATTCTTAGTAGTCGATTGCTGTGCTGATTTTACAATCGCTGAAAAAGCGAGAGTACTCTAGGAAACCGAATCGGAGATTAGAGCATAACAAGCCAATTGACAGTATCTAGACATAAGTGTTGTCCACAACTCCTAAGCGTAAAGCGACGCGTTTATACTGCGTGGCATCGTAGGGAGTGCCTGTGTGCATAACTTGCGAGTTGTCCCAAAAAACAATATCGCCCGGTTGCCAAACATGAGCGAAAACTGGTGTGCGATCCAGAACAGTCTCAAATAGTTCTTGCCAAAACTGTTTTGCCGACTCTCGTTTCTCTTCCATACCAACAGGAATCGATGTGTCTGAGCCAAGATATAATCCTTTGTGCCCAGTCACTTTGTGGGTTGATACGATTGGATGCACTTTCATAGGAACATCACTCTCAGACTCACTAAAGACGGGCGACAAATGATACATATTCATTGACTCTAATTGCCGCTGATGTTCTGGTTCAAAGTTGTTGTATGCTTCTATCATGTCGAGAAATTCAGTCGTGTGAGGTTGTCCATCGACTCCTTGAGGTATTTCCACTCCATAAAGCATCACCACATACAGAGCATTCATATCCAGTCCTTCCGTTTTTGGAAGGTGGTCTTTGTCATGATGCCATTGCCAAGCAAACTTGCCCACAATTTCCTGAGTATGTC
The DNA here is from genome assembly GCF_963888615.1 of Brasilonema octagenarum UFV-OR1. Classification (NCBI taxonomy): domain Bacteria; kingdom Bacillati; phylum Cyanobacteriota; class Cyanophyceae; order Nostocales; family Scytonemataceae; genus Brasilonema; species Brasilonema octagenarum. The sequence continues at coordinate 45,933 of NZ_CAWPKW010000076.1, forward strand.
CTTTGGGATTTCCTAAGATATGTACACCTGGAGAAAGTAAGTTTGGATCGATTTCGGGATCATTGGGTTTAGGCTGCTGACGCCCAAGCCTTGAATAACCAAAAGTCTGTTGGGCAAATTCCTTCAACTGTGATGCAGTAAGATGTTGCTGTCTGACGACGATAACACCGTGTTCCCAAAGAGATTTTTTGAATTCCTGTACCTGTTGATCTGTAAGTTGCATGAGATTGCAACCTTGCAGCACTTCGATACCAAGTCGTTGGTGCTGCTGGACTGTCTTGTATTGCATAGAGTAAATCCTTGCACTTTGTAGTGTCCCCTTTCCATCTTCGCGTCACTTTTAGGCGATGTGCAACTTATTCAGTTACAAAGTAATCAAACTTTAACGCCCTACCCAGCTACAAACCGGGAGATTCACAATGTTTCTAGCCATACAATACCAAAGTATATTGAGGAGCAAAGGCATCACAATATTACTTGATGTCGCGGTGAAGCAGTGCGTTGGGGAGGACAGTGCCGACTTGTAGCAACTGCTGAACCCGGAGGGCAAGAAAAATTGCCGTTAGCGCTACATCTTTACGGCTATAAGCACGGGAGTTTTGCGCTTCTCATTCTATTTGATAAGGGGACAAGGCGATAAATGAAAGACTTAGAAAACATTTTAGAACTAGCTCGTTCCGTGGGTTGGGGAGCAACAGATATACTGAGTTCTTATTACCACCAGACTGACGACAAGCTAGAAGTACAATACAAGCAGAATGAGCCTGTCACTATTGCAGATGTCAATGTCAATAATTACATCCTGGAGAATCTACAAGCTGCTTTAGGCAAAGAGAATTTTGCTTACATTAGCGAAGAAACTTACCAAGGGGAACAAGTTCAGCAAGAATGGGTATGGATAATTGACCCTTTGGATGGTACACGAGACTTCATCGAAAAAACTGGGGAATATGCTATCCACATCGCATTAGTGCAGGGAACACGCCCAGTGCTCGCCGTGGTAGCAGTACCTGAAGCAGAAAAGTTGTACTATGCCATAAAGGGAGGCGGTGCTTTTGTAGAAACCCGCGAACGCAAAACTTTACCACTACAAGTATCCTCACGAGAACGCATTGAGGATTTAACTTTAGTTGTCAGTCGTAGCCACCGTAACGAAAGATTAAATTACCTACTGCAACACCTACCATGTCAAAATCACAAAGCAGTTGGCAGTGTGGGCGGCAAAATTGCTGCAATTGTGGAACAACGAGCAGATATTTATATTTCTCTTTCTGGTAAGTCTGCTCCCAAAGATTGGGATATAGCTGCTCCAGAACTCATCTTAACAGAAGCTGGTGGTGAGTTCACTCATTTTGATGGCACCCCGTTGCAATATAACACTGGTGATGTGAATCAGTGGGGTGGTTTGCTTGCAAGCAACGGGCAGTATCACGAGGTGCTGTGTCGGGAAGCCGAAAAGATTTTAGCGGAGTTTTAAAGTTATTTCTAACCGCAGATGGATGCCGGAGTAGATGGACATAGATAGTTTACCTGTGTTTATCTGTCTCCATCTGCGCTTTTATATTAAAAAAGAAGTTCAACATTATATAGTCAACTTTGAATTGCTATATAATGATGGTTTCCACTATTTATTGTTATCTGGGTCAGCTACTGTATTAGGATTGGAACGTATGAAAAGAGAGCGCCGACCAGCTGTCGTGAATGAACGACTTAGAGAGATCATAGCTCAAGTAGAGGCTAGATCCGATGCGAACCATCTTAAGTTACTTGAACCTTCTCAGCCTGTACAGATATTGCCAAAAACGAGTCGTTCTTGTGGTGAGGATGAGACTCCTAATTGAAACAATTGTAACTAATTTTTGCAAAAGTAACAAATAGATTACAGGTTCGTTTGACGTGGTTTGGTCAAATCCTGGTGATTCGTTATCCCCTTGCCATCATACTATAAAAGGCAAGGGATTATTTTGTGTTGCAAAAATATTTAGTGTAAATTTCAAATTTAAGCGTTTTCATCTGGCACAATGGGCACAATATGTGATGAAATTTTCGGATGCGTTGCTACCCATGACTGTTGCTGTTCACTTAGAAAACGTCCACAAAACTTACAATAACATTCCTGTGGTGAATGACCTCTCATTCACTATCAATGCGGGAGATATGTTTGGTTTACTAGGTCCCAATGGTGCAGGGAAATCTACCACAATTCGGATGTTAACCACATTGACAAAACCAACCCAGGGGCAGATAGAGGTTTTTGGATATGATGTCGTCAGCCAACCCATACTAGCAAAACAGTGTCTTGGTGTTGTGTTGCAAGCAATTAGTGTAGATGGAGATTTAACAGTATGGGAAAATATGGAGCTGCACGCAAGGCTACATCACATTGCCAATCCTGGGCGACAGCGCCTAATTGATCAATGGCTGGAGTATGTTGAACTCGCACCTAGACGTAATAGCTTAGTAAAAACTCTGTCTGGAGGTATGAAGCGGCGGCTACAGATAGCAAGGGCTTTGTTGCATCAACCGCAAATTCTGTTTCTAGATGAACCAACAGTGGGACTAGATCCTCAAACAAGGCGACGTCTTTGGGAAATTATTCGGGATTTGAATAAGCAAGGGATGACGATGTTGCTTACGACTCATTATATGGATGAAGTCGAGTATTTATGTGACCGCATTGGCATTATGGATGGCGGAAAATTAATATCTCTTGGCACTCTACAAGAGTTACGCTCTACTCATGGTGAGGGCTTAGTCGTCAAGCAAGTAGGAGAACGTTGGGAATATGTTTTTTTCCCAACTTTGGAAGATGCTAACTCATATCTTAATCAACAAGAAAACAAAACTGGCATGATGGTTCGTCCCTCTAACTTGGAAGATATTTTTGTTGAATTAACCGGACGCAAGTTGGACTAATTTTATCCTTTCAAAGTTCGTAGCACGGCTTCTATCCTGACTACGCTGTCCTGTTTACCTTGCTTTTGGTATAAACTCCTCGCTTGTTGAAATGCTGCGATCGCATCTTTTGATTTACCCTGCTTCATTAAGATGTTACCTCGCAACTCATAAACTTGGGGATTTTTGGGATCAAGGCTAACAGCTTGTTCGTATGCCCATTTTACATTGTCTTTCTCTCCCAAACGCAATAGAACTGTCGCTAACCCTATGTAAGCGTTGACGTTACTCCGATTACTTTGAATTGCACGCCGGTAGGCGTCCTTTGCTGCTTTATTGTCTCCTAAATTACCACTGACATAACCCAAAGCATACTGATAATCGCTATTGTTTGGATTTAAGGCAACAGCACGACGGTAAGCTTGTAGTGATGAGGGAAAGTTTCCTAGTTGGGCGTAGAGGTAGCCAATGCCAGAATAAATCGTAGCGTTTTTTGGCTCCAGAGTGGATGCTCTTTGATAAAGAGCGATCGCCCCATTATAATCACCACTATCTACTAGCTTGCGTCCTTCTTGTAAAAGTCCTTTTATCTCTTCGCTACTTTGTTGTTGTGGTAATGCATCCTGAGCTTGAGCAACCAAAGGGATTGTTGCCAGAAAGCTCCCAACTAAAAGAACACTTACTATAAATGATGTTCGTTTGTACACAGTAAATTACCTAAAAGTTCCTGCAACTTTTTTTCCACAATCTCCGTGGCTGATTGTCTATTAAAACAGATTTTTTTGATTTTACAAGATCTCTAAGTTTATATTTACAAAATTTTTACGATAATTTTCTTTTTTTTTTGAGATTACAATAAATTAACAGTTTTTTTCATAAAATCTGCTTTCCAAGTATCTGCTTCGACGTTTAAAAATCCAAGCAGGAATTTGAGCCGATAGTTACCTTTTTGAGGGAAATCTATGATTGTAACCACCACTGATGTCATTCAAGGAGCCGTCATTCAGTCATATTTAGGCATCGTGACGGCGGAAGTTGTCTACGGTAGTAATTTCTTACGAGATTTTTTTGCTAGCATCCGGGATGTTGTTGGCGGGCGCACAGGTAGCTACGAACGCCTCTTTGAGGAAGGTCAACGCAAGGCTATACAAGAATTAGAGCAACGGGCATTACGTCTAGGGGCAGATGCTGTTGTTGGTATTGAAGTCGATACTGGCACAATCAATGTTGACCAATCAGGTGTTCTCATGCTTATTACTGCTACAGGTACTGCGGTGAAGCTGCGTTAGCTGTTATCAGTCATCAGTTATTGCTTATAATCTGTTCACTGATAACTGATGGCTGTTAACTGTTCACTCATAACTATTTGCCACTTGATGAAAGACATTAATTTATCATTCCCATTAAATGACTAGAGATAGAATGAAAACATAATGAAGTTATGTTGATTACGATTGTAAACTTCTGTTAATGATTTTCTATAGTTTTTCGTTTTGTCAAAGTATGAGCACTTAAAAAAACATCATTGAAAATCATGATAGTTATGTGACTAAAGATATAGTTGTTAATTATTTCTTGTGATAGAGATAAAAGATTTTTAGAAGTAGTCTAATTTGAACCATCAGCATAAATAGCTAAAAAAAAGTTTACTGGAGTAGTAAGGGATAAATAGTCTATGTCATATACAAATCGAGCCGGTGATCAAGTCATTACCGAGCATACAGTAGTAGATAGAGGAGCTGATTATCACGACCGTGTTCGTTGGGGTCCTATCATTTCTGGTTTGTTGATTGCCCTAGCAACTCAATTGGTTTTAAGTTCTATTTTTGCTGCGATCGGAGCAGGTACCGTTGAAGGTTCAGGTAGACCGAGAACAATTGCTTCAGATGTCACAGGTAATATTGGTATTTGGTCTACTATTGGTTTGTTGATTTCGCTATTTACTGGTGGTTGGGTAATGGCTCGTGCTTGTGGTCCGATGAACCGCAACACAGCTCTTCTCAACGGTGCAATACTTTGGGCAACAACATTAGCAGTTGGCTCTTGGTTACTAGCAAGCGGAGTATCCGGCGCTTTTGGTGTTGCTGCTTCTAATGCTGGTGCTGTGGTTAACCAGGTGCAACAAGGTGGTGCGAATATACCGCAAAACACACCTAACGTAAGTGCTCAACAGGCAAGAGAAATTGCAGCAAATGTACGTTCCGGTTTATGGTGGTTTGTCTTTGGTTCCTTGTTAGGTTTACTCGCTTCAATGATTGGAGCTGCTACTGGAACTCGCAGTCCACGTACTAATCATTACGTTGCATAGCTTGTTTTAAAAACCTGTTTAGACAAATTAATGTCTCAACCTTCTTTACACAGTACCTTTATTTAGGTGCTTTTTTTTGTTAAGTAGTTCAACTTAGTTAAATGTAAAATGTCCGCAGCGAGTGCAACCAATACGCGCATAAGATCCCCCCGCCTGCGGCGATCGCCTTCAAAAGGGGGTAAAAGAGGGTTAACTCAGATCTTGCACCATAATTCTCGTCCGCCAAGAAATAAATTTCTACAGCGAGTAGCCCAAGTCCATTGAAATGGACTGAAATTCTTACTCAGTCTTATGCGCGAAGACTTTAGCTATTAGCCTGGGGTTTAAACCCTAGGCGGGTAATGCGACTGGTGCAAGATCTGAGTTAAAAGCCCCCCTTTTTAAGGGGAGCCAGCGCGTTGGGCGGCTCTGCCGACTTGAAGCGTCTGGCGTGGGTTGGGGGGATCTCCTGACATGAACAAGCTAACCAAACCGTATTGCCTACACCCCTGCGCATCTTAAAAATTCAAATATCTAGTTTCTTCAATCCCATTCCGCACTGCGTACAAAACTTGCAATTAGTAGAATTATGATGACCGCAACTGGTACATGAAATATAATCTGGAATCAAAACAGAAGTTGCTACTGTAGTTTCTTGAATAGGTGCTAAATTCCTTGGAACAGAGTAATTGGCAAAGTGCTGGCGTAATAAATCATGCATAAACCGATAGCCGCCCCCTACTCGTTGTAGAAATAGGCGATTGGTGCAGTAGTCAAGAAACTTGGCATAATTCCAAGGAGCGTAACCATTAGCCCAGAGAATTACGCGTAAAACAAAATGTTTGATAGCTGGTGTTCCACTTCTAGGTATTGCAATAAGCAGTCCAATAATTAATCCATACACTAAACTAGAACTTAAGTCTAGCTTCCATCCGAATATTTTTATTCCTAGAATAAGTATTAATGTAGCCAATAAAAAAGTGATGGTTGATATAATAACAGTGTTAATAACTGATTGGCGAATTCCTTGATTAGGAATAGTTTTGTATTCAATTGGTTGCCCATCAATCCCTAAAATCAGCCCTAAAATCAGCCCTAAAATCAGCCCTAAAATCAGCCCATAAATCAGTCCTTCTCTCAACTGCTGAATGCTTTGTATCAGCCCTAAAATTAACCCTAAAATCAGCCCGGAGACCAGCCCGGAGATCAGCCCGATTGAAGACTTTTTTAGAGAAATTTTTATAATCTCAACTGTTTGAATTTCATCTCCAATCAGCCTATAAATCAGCCCATAAATCAGCCCATAAACCAGCCCGGAAATCAGCCCATAAATCAGCCCGGAAATCAGCCCATAAATCAGCCCATAAATCAGCCCATAAATCAGCCCGGAAATCATGAATTTTATAGTTGTTAACCTAAAAATTATCAGATGATTAATTAATTTAATCTTTTCTATTTTCTTTTCTATTAGATCTCCAATCAGCCCAAAAATCAGCCCGGAAATCAGCCCATAAATCAGCCCAAAAATCAGCCCAAAAATCAGCCCGGAAATCAGCCCATCAATCAGCCCTGTAATCACCCCATTAATCAGCACATTAATCAGCCCTGTAATCAGCGCTCCTATAAGTCCCCATGCAATCAAATTATAAACAAATTTTTGAATTTTCTTTTTCAACCAACTCGGTTGAATTCTTTCAATCAAAAACTCAGTTGCACTTTCATCGTTTAACCTTTGTGCCAACCAGCTTAACCAGCGTTTAGTCTTTTCTGGATCAGGTTGTGTCCCTCTATATTTACGTTTCAGCATCCCGCTGACGTAAGCCTCAAATAGATAACTTAGGCGTTCCTGAGAAGACTTTAACTGCTGCCATTTTTCTATTGATAGTTCTTGAGCAGAAAGTACAATAATATTTAATAAAAGTGGTGTTTTAACTAATTTGCTTAACTCTTCATCCTGATTAATACTGTCACACAATTGTAAATTATCTGTGTTTTGTAAATATTGGTTGACTTGCTCTTGAGTAAAAGGGCATAGTTCCAAAGAATTATTTAGTTGAAGCAAAGCTTTATAACGTTGATACTCTTGTATTCGACTGGAAATAACTAAAGGATTGCTCCATCCAGCGTTTATAAAATCATTAATTTTGTCAACACACTTTTCTTGACGTTCTGCCGCTAATTCATCCAACCCATCTAGAAGTGGTAGAATTTCTTGATTTTCTACTAACTGTTTACCAATATCTTTCCGTACCCCATATTTATGTTTAAGCTGGTCTACTAACCAATCTTTAATACTGTTGATATCATTTTTCCAGGAAGATAAACTAAATAACACTGGAATCGGATGTGCTGAGTCATTTTTAGTACGCTTGACTAGTTCCTGAGCTAACTTAAGAAGCATGGTAGTTTTTCCGACACCAGGATTCCCCAAAATCAATAATCTACCTGCAATATCAGGTTGATCATAGATTGCGATTATTTCGGTATTTGTTAAATGAATTTTTGGTGTGGAACCCACCTTTATTTGACTTGCCCAAGGTAATTCAATCTCAGAGGGATTTTGGTCTGTATCTTGGACAATATAAATCCGATTATGGAGAGAGGTTTTTATCCGGCTTTCAACTTCAGTGCTGACTTGTCTTAACAGTATTTGCCGTATATGATTTCTGGTTTTGGGATTCAGTAATTCATTACTAGCTCTTTGTCCAAAGGAAAAATTCCAATTATTGCGAATATCGCCGCCTATACGCCCAGCATTAACGTTCTGGGCATCGATAAACCCACCTGCAAACTGGGAATTGCGTAAGTCATTATTAGAGACTTTTTTAGGGTCTTTGGGGTTTTCTGACTCCGGCATGGCTTGTTTGAATGTTGTTGGTTGTCTGTATTATATTAGGACTTACACATTGACAAAAATCTGATTATGTGAATCAGACTTATTTGCTGCCCTTCCTTCTTTAATTAGCTGCTAGCAAAATCAACTTATGCACTAGTTAGGCGGATTTTCCTTCCCCTACACCCTTACAACGCCAGGTGCCTCAAGTCGGGGAACCCGCCCACGGCACTGGCTCCCCTTACCCCCCTAGTTTTTGTAAATCTATGCCAGAAACTCCTAATAGACAATCTAAATTCAACTTACAAGGCGCTCAATTCGCTGGAGGTCTTGTAAACGCTGATTCAGTGAATGCCCATCAAATCGGTGGTGATATTACCAACTACAACCAAGTTGGACAAACAGAAGCCAACAATTCTGCAGTCAAAACAATTTTAATTTTGGCAGCAAATCCAAAAAACAGTTTGCCCCTGCGATTAGGTGAAGAGGTGCGAGAAATTGACGCTGCATTGCAACGAGCAAAAAAACGAGAATTATTTGACCTAAAACAGCGTTCGGCTGTGCGTGTTCAAGAAGTTTACCAATCGTTATTGGACTTTAAGCCACAAATTGTTCATTTTAGCGGTCATGGTACAGGTGATGATGGTTTGGCGCTGGAGGATGAAACCGGGAATGTGCGATTAGTAGATACACAAGCTTTGGCTAGACTATTCGAGTTATTTGCTTCTGACATTGAGTGCGTTGTTCTCAACGCTTGTTACTCAGAAGTTCAAGCCCAAGCGATTGTTAAGCATATTCCCTACGTGATTGGAATGAACAAGCAGATTGGTGATCAAGCTGCAATTAAATTTGCAACAGCTTTTTATAATGTATTGGGTGCTGGAGAATCCGTTGAATTTGCTTATAAGCTTGGGTGCAACGTTATTCAGCTAGAGGGTATTCCAGAATATTTAACTCCTGTGTTAAAGAAGAAATAAGTAGCTCGTTAAAATAAAGTTAACAAGTTTTGGCAGGGAACGCTTAACAGCGCTTTTCATTTGCATAGACTACAAAGGGCGATGGTAGGGGCACAGCATGCTCATACGTGTCAACTTAACGTTTAAGCCTTAATTCCACGTTGGTTTGACCTCACCCCCGTAAAGCTACGCTTCACATCCCCTCTCCTTAGTAAGGAGAGGGGCGGTTTTGGCGCAAGACAAAACCGGGGTGAGGTAGAGCGACAATTGTGGATGAGTAGAATAAAGCATCCCGGTAACGTAATAACAAGAGTTTCAGCTTAAGTTAACACCAATGAGCATGCTGTGCCCCTACAACCAAGCTGTATTCTACCCAATTGAAAACTGCTCTAAGCTTACCACTTTAAATAAGCTGCCTCAATTCCTTGCTCTCGCCGAATCTTTCCATCTTTTTCAAACCAATCAATCACCTGCTGGGCTGTTAAATCTTCAATGTTCACTTCGTTTTCTTGGGCGATTTGCTTCAAAAGCCTCAGAGATGAGATTGTCAATCGAGTTAAAAATTTCTCTGGTGAGGAGAGCAAAGCAGCATCGACTTTTGTTAACTCTTCTGGAGTTATAAATTGTGGTGCTGACTGTGGTGATGGTAACTCCATAACTTTTGTTTAAGATTTGCCTAAATTTTACTCAAATGTTGCGGTTGTAACGGGTTAGGAATCACTGGTTCGTAAATCCGATAACTAACTACCTATAATCTTTAGTTTAGACTTAATAAAAATGCTCACTTGTTGCGGCTACTCACTTAATGGAAAAACTTAAAGTTTGTTTTTTCGCTCTTGTACTAAATAGCCGCAGCGATGTTCGCCGTTAATAATCCAGTGAGTACGTTCTACTGTACAATCAGGTAAAACTGTAGCAAACATTTCTAATTCATGACCGCAAATGCTGGGGAAAGATTCTGCAACGTTAGAAATAGCGCAATTGTGTTCGGTTAAAATAAATCCGTCGCCTTGTGATGACTCACTCGATTCTACAGGATGACACTCAGCCATAAAGCCCTCAGCTTTTCTCAGTTTTACCAAAATTGCCACCCTTTCTGAGAGGGAAGTGTTTCCCACGCGATCGCGATATTCTTCTGCTTTGCGTTCCCATTGCTTGCGTAAAATTGAACTAACTTGGTCGTGTCCGACCGTTTCTGCTAATGTGTCCAATAGAGAAACCGCAAATTGACCATAACCATCAGCACCATCTGGACGCAGGCGATCGCGTCCACTACGAGTCAATTGATAAACATGCTGTGGACGCCCCATTCCCCCCTGCACTGACACAGAGAAAGAAATCAACTCCTCGCCCTCTAAATCTTTAAGATGGCGACGAATTGCTTGGGGGCTAATATCGAGAGATTCCGCTAACTCAAAAGCTGTAGCCTGTGAGTGTTTCAAAAGATATTCTAGAATATCTTGCTTTGTTGAGGACTGGTGGGTAGTCTCCATCGTCGTCCCAAAAGTTCATTTGATTTGCAGAAAAATATAAGTTTGACAACAATGTTGTTGTTAATCTAGCTTAAAATGAATATACATTAAACAACAATGTTGTTGTTTTAGTCTATATAGTTATTTTAGCAGTCTCGTAACCACTCGGTGACGAAACATGGGAATCGGTTAAAAAAGCCCGTCTCCCTTCCTTAAAGAGATTCTACATAGTGAACGCAAGAGAAAACTACCAATGAGTTCCACTGTCAAAACATTAGTCAACCAGCCATACAAGTACGGCTTTATCACGGAGATCGAAGCCGACACAATAGCGCGTGGACTAAACGAGGACACCATCCGCCTTATCTCGCTCAAGAAAAACGAGCCAGAGTTCATGCTGGATTTTCGCTTGAGAGCTTTTCGCCAGTGGCAAAAAATGGCAGAACCAACTTGGCCAAGCGTTAAGTATCCGGTGATTGATTACCAAAATATCATTTATTACTCCGCGCCGAAACAAAAGAAAGAAAAGCTTAAGAGCTTAGATGAAGTTGATCCCGCTTTGTTGGAAACCTTTGAAAAGCTGGGACTTCCCCTGTCAGAACAGAAGCGACTGTCAAACGTCGCCGTGGATGCGATTTTCGATAGCGTTTCTATCGGAACCACCTTCAAAGAAAAACTCCTCAAAGAAGGTGTCATATTCTGTTCCATTTCTGAAGCCTTACAAGAATATCCAGAATTGGTGCGCAAGTACTTGGGTAGCGTTGTCCCAATAGCAGATAATTATTTTGCAGCGCTTAATTCCGCCGTGTTCAGCGATGGTTCCTTCGTTTACATTCCCAAGGGTGTGAAATGCCCGATGGAACTGTCCACTTACTTCCGGATCAACAATGGCGAAACTGGACAATTTGAGCGAACACTGATTGTTGCTGAAGACGACAGCTATGTCTCCTACCTGGAAGGCTGTACTGCACCAATGTACGACAGTAACCAGCTACATGCTGCTGTCGTAGAACTCGTCGCCCTCGACAACGCCGAAATTAAATACTCCACCGTGCAGAACTGGTACGCTGGAGACGCAAACGGTAAAGGCGGTATCTATAACTTCGTCACCAAGCGCGGTTTGTGTCAAGGTGTGAATTCTAAGATTTCTTGGACACAGGTAGAAACTGGTTCGGCTATCACCTGGAAGTATCCTAGCTGCGTGCTGGTGGGTGATAACTCTGTGGGTGAGTTTTACTCGGTAGCGCTGACGAATCATATGCAGCAAGCTGATACGGGTACCAAGATGGTTCACGTTGGTAAGAACACCCGCAGCACGATTATTTCTAAGGGTATTTCCGCTGGTAACTCTAGTAACAGCTACCGTGGGTTGGTGAAAATTAATCCTAAGGCTCAAGGGGCGCGGAACTATTCCCAGTGCGACTCTATGCTGATTGGGGATAATGCTCACGCGAATACTTTTCCTTATATTCAGGTACAGAATAATACTGCCAAGGTGGAGCATGAGGCTTCTACTTCTAAGATTGGGGAAGATCAATTGTTCTTTTTCGCACAGCGGGGCATTTCGTCAGAAGATGCTATTTCGATGATGATTAGTGGCTTCTGTAAGGATGTGTTTAATCAGCTACCAATGGAGTTTGCGGTGGAGGCTGATAAGCTGTTGAGTTTGAAGTTGGAAGGTAGTGTTGGTTAATTCTCGTTACCAGGCTGAGCCTGGTAACGCATACTGTGAGGCTCAGCCTCATGATAGATGCAAGGCTCAGCCTTGTGGATAGCATTCCCAGTCAGAGCCTGGGAACGAGGAGAATAAAAAACCGCCAAGACGCCAAGTGCGCCAAGGAAGAGAAGAGAAGAGAGAGAAGAGCGATGATTATTGAGAATAGTGAAGTTGTGCTGTCAGTACGAGATTTGACAGCGGAAGTTGATGGGACGCCAATTCTTAAGGGTTTGAATCTTGAGGTACGTTCGGGTGAAATCCATGCGATTATGGGACCGAATGGTTCTGGTAAGAGTACTTTTTCTAAGGTTCTGGCTGGACATCCGGCGTATGAGGTGACTGGCGGTGAGGTGACGTTCCTGGGGCAAAACTTGCTGGAGATGGAACCGGAGGAACGTGCGAGAAGTGGTATATTTTTGGCGTTTCAATATCCGTTGGAAATTCCGGGTGTGAGTAATTTGGATTTTTTGCGGGTGGCTTATAATTCTCGTCGTAAGGCGCAGGGTTTAGAGGAATTGGATGCGTTTGATTTTGATGATTTGATTGAGGAAAAGCTGGATGTGGTGAAGATGAATCCTGCTTTCCTGAGTCGGAGTTTGAATGAAGGTTTCTCTGGTGGTGAGAAGAAGCGTAATGAGATTTTGCAAATGGCGCTTCTAGAACCAAAGTTAGGAATTTTGGATGAGACTGATTCAGGTTTGGATATTGATGCGTTGAAGATTGTGGCGAACGGGGTGAATCAGCTGACGAGTCCGGAAAATGCCACGATTATGATTACTCACTATCAGCGGTTGCTGAATTATATTGTGCCAGATTTTGTTCATGTGATGGCAAATGGACGAATTCTCACGAGTGGTGGTAAGGAACTGGCGTTGGAGTTAGAATCACGCGGTTATGACTGGGTGTTGGAAGATGCGCTTGATGAGGTGGGTGTGTGATGAGCGTTCTAGTTTCTCCTAGTCCGGTTCCTAATTCAAATCCAGTTGATTTGGCGTCTGCTGTGTTGGATAGGGATGCTGAACTGACTGGGTTATTAAATCAGATCATAGATGAACACACGTCTTTTGACGGTGCTGATGCTTGGTTGCAGGAGTTACGCGATCGCGCTACGCTTTGGGTGCGTAAATCGGTTCTTGCCACCACTCGCGATGAGGAATGGCGTTTTAGCGATTTGTCGTCTTTGCGGAAGGTAAAGTTTGAAGGTGTTGGGAGTCAGCCAGCAGATATCAGTTTATCGGATATTCATTCGATACCAGAAGCTGCGAACCGTTTGGTGTTTGTGAATGGGGTTTATGCGCCTGAGTTATCTGCGGTTGCAGGTTTGCCTGATGGGGTTATCGTTAGTAATTTGGCTGATTTACCTGTAGGCGATCGCCAGCGTGTGCAGCAGTATTTGGCTCAAACTGAGGGGGCGCATGAGGTGTTTACTGCGCTCAATACGAGTGGAATCAAAGATGTAGCTGTGGTTTGGGTGGCGAAGAATGTGGTGGTGGAAACACCGATTCATTTGGTGTTTGTTACTGCTGGTGAGTGTGCGACGATTTCTTTACCACGTTGTTTGGTGGTGGCGGAGGTTGGTAGTAGTGTGACGTTGGTTGAGGAATTTACGAACCGCAGAGGCGCAGAGGGCGCAGAGGAGAAAGAGGAGAAGAGGGTTTACTTTTCCAATGCGGTGACGGAGATTTGGCTTGAGGAAAATGCTCAAGTGAATCACACTCGGCTTGAGTTGGAAGGTGCGGAGGCTTTCCACATTGGGAAGACTGCTGTTTCTCAAGCTCGTTACAGTCGGTATACTTGTCATGCAATCACTTTTGGTGGAAGGCTGTCGCGTCACAATTTGGAGATTTTACAGGCTGGTGAGCAAACGGAAACGATTCTGAATGGGTTGACGGTGATTGGGGGGAACCAGTTGGCGGATACTCATAGTGCGATCGCTCTCAATTATCCGTATGGCAGAAGTCAGCAATTGCATAAGTGTATTATTGGCGATCGCGCTCATGCTGTGTTTAATGGTAAGGTTTTTGTTCCTAAGCCTGCGCAGTTGACTGATGCAGCACAGTTGAACCGGAATTTGTTGCTATCGCCGAAGGCTAGGGTTGATACTAAGCCTCAGTTAGAAATTACTGCAGATAATGTGAAGTGCGCTCATGGTGCTACGGTTAGTCAGTTGGAGGATGATGAAATCTTCTACCTGCAAAGTCGGGGTATTGATCAGGATGATGCTCGTAATTTATTAATTAATGCCTTCGCAGCTGAAGTTATCAACCAAATACCTGTCCCCTCTTTACAAGAAAGACTCACACAAATAGTTAACAGTTATCAGTCAATTACCAATGACTCATGACTAAGGACTCATAACTAATATGACTTATACCCAAGAAAGAACCCTTGCTGATCAAGTCCGTGCTGACTTCCCGATATTACACCAAGAAGTTAACGGCAAACCTTTAATTTACTTCGACAACGCTGCTACGTCACAAAAACCTCTGCTTGTTCTCAACACGATTCGAGACTATTACGAGCAGTACAATTCCAATGTACATCGCGGTGTACATGCTCTGAGCGCTAAGGCGACGGAAGCTTACGAAGCAGCCAGAGACAAGGTTGCTGCGTTTGTAAATGCTGCATCGCGCCAGGAAATTGTTTTCACTCGTAATGCTTCTGAGGCGATAAACTTGGTTGCTTACAGTTGGGGAATGAGCAATTTGCAGCGAGGGGACGAAATCATCCTCTCGGTGATGGAACACCACAGTAATTTAGTACCTTGGCATTTTGTCGCCCAAAAGACGGGCGCGGTGCTGAAATTTGTTGAACTGGCTGCAGAAGAAACTTTTGATTTGGAACAGTTCAAAAAACTGGTTTCCTACAAAACGAAATTGGTGTCGGTGGTGCACGTTTCTAACACTTTGGGTTGTATTAACCCTGTGAAGGAAATTTGCGAAATTGCTCACCAACACGGTGCTAGAGTATTAATTGATGCTTGCCAAAGTGTCCCTCATATGCCTATCAATGTACAGCAAATTGGCTGTGATTGGTTGGTAGCTTCTGGTCATAAAATGTGTGCTCCAAGTGGGATTGGCTTTTTGTATGGCAAGTTAGACTTGCTGCGAGAAATGCCTCCTTTTTTGGGTGGTGGAGAAATGATTGCTGAGGTGTTTTTAGACCATTCTACCTACGCAGATTTGCCACATAAATTTGAAGCGGGGACACCAGCTATTGGCGAAACTATTGCTCTTGGTGCAGCGGTAGACTATCTTAGCAGTCTTGGTATGGACAAAATCTATACATATGAAGCTGAGTTGACTGGCTATCTGTTTGAGCAGTTAGAACAAATTCCTCAACTTCGTATCTACGGTCCTAAACCTAAAGTAGCAGGTTTGGGTAGAGCTGCTCTTGCTGCGTTCACCGCTGGCGAAATCCACGCTAACGACATATCGACATTATTAGATCAAGAAGGCATAGCCATTCGTTCTGGACACCACTGCACACAACCATTGCACCGTCATTTAGGTATTGCGGCGACTGCACGGGCAAGTTTATCTTTTTACAATACTCGTGAAGAGATAGATGTTTTTGTGAAAGCGTTGAAGGAAACGTTAGATTTCTTTGGCGGTTTCT
Source organism: Brasilonema octagenarum UFV-OR1 (assembly GCF_963888615.1). Classification (NCBI taxonomy): domain Bacteria; kingdom Bacillati; phylum Cyanobacteriota; class Cyanophyceae; order Nostocales; family Scytonemataceae; genus Brasilonema; species Brasilonema octagenarum. The sequence continues at coordinate 61,711 of NZ_CAWPKW010000076.1, forward strand.
TAGAGGGTGTTTGAACAAAAATGTTGAGCGCACTCCCCACCCATCATTTTGATTTGGGTGGGATCTGCCTTTTTAAGAGTTTCAATTTAACGCTATAATACTTCACTGAACAACTCAGTTATGGTGCAGGCTTAACAACAATAGCTCCTGAATTACTGTCTATTGTTACATCAGTACCAGATTCAGGAACTTGAAATAGTGATAAGTCAGTATTAACTGTTCCTTTTAAATAAGTCTCGCCTGCGACTTCGCCTCCTAAATCTATTAAACCAAAGATTTCTTGCGTGACGGTGTTGAAGTTGAATTGGAAATATTTAGGTATTGATACGCCATCTACAACGTTATTATAAGTAGCAATAACATTCTTCAGAGGATCGAAGAAAGAAACATTGAGCGATTGTAAAACATAAGTCTGTCCAGCCCCTTTTTCTGAAAAAGTTGCTGGCGCGGTGTTTTCATCATAACTAAATGAACCAATAGCGGAATAATTATTATTACCATTCCAGTTGAAGTTCACGGTAATAGCATGAGCGGGAGTTATTCCCGTCAATGCGATAATTAAAGCTGTTGCAGTTGCTAATGTCGTTTTTAAAATGAGTATTCTCATAGCTTTCATTTAGTGGGAATAGAGAATACTATAAACGAAACGAAACCGCTTCACTTAATGGTGAGGGGGCATTTTGATTGCGTTTCCAGGTTCTACCTGGAAACGAGATTTTAGGTTTGTCACATTTACTCGTCGTGCGCAAAGCGGCGGTAGAGGTAATCAAGGACGTGGTTCCGCAGTCTGTAGTATTCTGGATCTTCCATAATCCGGGCGCGATCGCGCGGACGAGAGAAAGGAATTTGGATATCTTCACCAATTTTAGCAGCAGGTCCGTTAGTCATCATTACCAAACGGTCTGCTAGGAACAATGCTTCATCAATGTCGTGAGTAATCATCAACACTGTGCATCGCCGTTCGTTCCAAATTTTCAACAATTCTTCTTGCAATTCTTCTTTGGTGATTGCATCTAACGCCCCAAAAGGTTCATCTAAGATTAAAACTTGGGGACGAATTGCTAAAGCCCGTGCGATCGCAACCCGCTGTTTCATCCCCCCAGAAATTTGCGTCGGCTTTTTATCAGCAGCTTCTGTCAATCCCACCAGTGCTAAATGTTCGCGTACAATTGCTGCCTTCTGTGCTTTTGGCTTACTTGGGAAAACGGCGTTAATCGCTAAGTAAATGTTTTCCGAAGTCGTCAACCAGGGTAACAAAGCATAGTTCTGGAATACCATCATTCTATCTGGTCCTGGCTGAGTGATGGGTTTGGAGTTGAGCAACACTGATCCGTGGGTGGGTGTGGCGAACCCAGAAACCATGTTCAGCATAGTTGATTTTCCACAACCAGAGTGACCGATGACGCAGATAAACTCGCCCTCATTCACGGTGAGGTTCACGTCTTGTAAGACTGTATAAGGACCTTTTGATGTGGGATAGATTTTGGAAACGTTCTCAATCAGTAAGAAAGGATTTTGGTGTGTAGCTGTTGCCCCGGACTGTCTGTAAGTGTTAGAAAAAGTGCGCTCGTACATGTCAGTATTTCCCAATTCAAAATTCAGAATCAAAAATCTACAATTCTCAACTAACTGCTGAAACCTGGCGTGAGTTAATAGCAATTTCTGCTACTGAGAAATTGCGTTTAATGTCAAGACTGTTGAGATAGGCGATAGGATCATCAGCATTAAACACACTGCCATCAAACAACTCAATCGGGCCGCGATTATACTTAATATCAAGTAGACCGAGTTCTCGTGCGGCGGTGCTAAACACACTGACTCGACAAACTCGTTCCAGGATTTCTAACCAGTTCCGGGGGAAGGGAATATCTTCCCAACGTGCCATCTGAGTCATCATCCATAGATGTTCTGTTCGACTGGGACGATTCACACCATCTCCGAAAAATAGGTGATGGGCATACTGCCGCATTGGTTGTTCTAGACTACATACATAGGAGTTTGGATCACCAAGTTGAATGTAATCCTCACTTGTGCTGACATACTCTGGCCGAGATAAAATCTCACGAATATCCGGAAAATTATTTTCATCAGCACAGTATCGACAAGCCTCTAACAAGGCTTTGACTAAGGCAACGTGGGTGTTAGGATAAGCATTTGCCCAGTCTTCCCGAACTCCTAAAACTTTGCCTGGGTGTCCTAGCCATATTTCCAAATCTGTAGCGATGGTAAAGCCTATTCCTTCAATTGATGCCCGGAGGTTCCAAGGTTCGCCCACACAGTAACCATCAATAGTCCCTGCTTGCAAGTCAACGACCATTTGAGCTGGAGGAATCGTTTTCAGGGAAACATCATAGTCAGGATCAATTCCACCAGCTGCTAACCAGTAACGCAACAGCATGTTGTGCATTGAGGAAGGATGAACCATCCCAAGAGTATGGCGTTGGTCTGTAGAGTATTGTAATAATCGTCTAAAGTCTCCCAGGGAATATATTCCTTGGTCGTAAAAACGTTTATCCAGGGTAATAGCATTACCATTACGAGTCAGTGTAAGGGCGCTAACAACTGGTACAGGACGACCCTTATCACCTCCCACTGTCATCCAAACTGGCATCCCAGAAGGCATTTGCGCTGCATCTAAATATCCGCCACTAATCCCATCAGTAATTCCGCGCCAACTCGCTTCGCGCACCAGAGTCACTTCATCTAAACCATGTTTGGCGAAGAAGCCCTTTTCTTTAGCGACAGCCAGAGGGGCGCAAGCAGTCAGGGGAAGGAAACCTATTTCCAGGTTGACTTTTTCTAAACCATGACGGGCGATCGCTGCTGTTTTCCTTGCCCTAATTTTCTTAATCCGTTTTTGTTGATTCAGGAAGTAAATCATCTCACTGCGCAAGCTGTAGTAGCTAGGATGTTCTACCACTTCCATCCGCTTACGGGGTCGAGGAATATCCACCTCCAAAATGTCTCCAATCTTGGATTCTGGTCCATTTGTCAGCATCACAATTCGGTCGGACAACAGCACCGCTTCATCGACATCGTGAGTCACCATAACGGCGGTGACTTGATTTTCTTGACAAATTTGCATCAACTGTTCTTGCAAATTGCCTCGTGTGAGTGCATCTAATGCACCAAAAGGTTCATCTAGCAAGAGTAATTTCGGGCGAATTGCTAGGGCGCGGGCGATCGCCACCCTCTGTTTTTGTCCACCCGATAACATTGCTGGGGCTTTGTCAGCATGAGGACGCAACCCTACCATATCGATATGCTGTTCTATAATTGCCTTGCGCTCATCCACAGAGTAATCATTGAGCACTGAGTCTACAGCAAGAGCAATATTTTCTCGTACTGTCCGCCAAGGTAAGAGTGAATAATTCTGAAACACCACCATCCTATCTGGACCAGGTCTGGTAATTCTTCTTCCTTCTAGCGTTACCACACCTTCACTTGGTAAATCCAAACCAGCAATCATATTTAACAGCGTGGATTTACCACAACCAGAGTGACCAATCAGAGAGATAAATTCTCCTCTTTTAATCTGAAGGTCAATTCCTTTAAGAGCAATATATTCACCACCATTACTTAAGGAAAAAACTTTATCAATCTGGTCAACAGCAACAAAAACACTCATTTTTTTATTCCTTGTTCTTTATTATTTGTTTCTTACCCTTTGCCATTTACTAATGACAAAGGATGAATAACCACTCTTTTCCCGCGACAAGATTACTTATCTTCTCTTTTTCTTCTTTCTTTGCGCTCTTCGTGCCTTCGCGGTTCATTAAATAAATCTTCTTCGCTCAAGAAGCAACTAACAATTACTTCTGTTCTTCTGGCAAAATTTTCGACTGTACCCAAACCATCAACTTGTCGAGTATCAAACCAACCACACCGATGTAAACGAGAGCCAAAATAATTTCACTGACTTTGTTATTCTGATACGCATCCCAGATAAAAAAGCCAATTCCAACAATACCGGACATGATAATTTCCGCCGCAATAATCGCCAACCAAGCCAAACCAATCGCAATTCTTAAACCTGTAAAAATGTAGGGGAGAGCAGCAGGAATAAGGATATTAAAGAAATATTCCCGACGAGAAAGTTGCAGAACTTTGGCAACGTTGTTGTAATCTTGAGGGATTTGTTTTACACCAACTGCCGTGTTTATTAAGATGGGCCAAATCGCCGTAATAAAAATCACGAACAGTGCAGCAGGTTCGTTTTGTCGTAATGCAGCAAGAGAAATCGGCACCCAAGCCAGAGGTGGTACAGTTCGGAATAATTGAATCATTGGATCTAAAGCCCTGGACATGACTTTACTTGTACCAATCACAATCCCCAAGCTAATACCGACAATTGCCGCAAGTGAGTAACCAATTGCTACCCGTTGTAAACTTGCCAAGATTTGCCAAAATAAACCTTTGTCTGTACCGCCTCGGTCATAAAAGGGATACAGAATCAGTATCCAAGTGTCTTGTATGACCTGGATTGGTCCTGGTAGCGCTGCACCAGGAGTCCAAGCAAACAACTGCCATAGAACTAAAAATATGGCGATCGCTATAATCGGTGGTATCAAACCAGGATATTGCTTTTGCAGACGGGAGAACCAAGCATTATCACCAGTATTTGTCCGAGAGCGTCTTTGTAGGGTTACCATTGTTTATTTCCTCTTCTAATGTTGTGTTTTTTATTGAGTGATGATTGAGCTCAAACTTTCACTTTCTTAATCTTCAGACTTTGCAAATAAGCCTTTGGATTTTCAGGGTCAAACTTGACACCATCAAAAAATTCTTCAACACCACGAGACGTACTGGTGGGAATGTCCGCAGCTGGAACACCCAATTCTTTTGCAGCTTCTTTCCACAAATCCTCACGGTTAACTTTATCTATCAGTGTTTTGGCATTTGCTAAAGTATCTGGTGGTAAAAAGCCCCAGCGCACACTTTCAGTTAAAAACCAAAGGTCATGGCTCTTATATGGATAGGATACGTTACCTTTTTCGTCTTTCCAATACAGAGATGCCATTTTTTTATCGTTAACAGTGCGACCATCACCCATGTCATACTTACCCATGAATGGGTCGTTGAGAACGTCTGCAGGCACGTTAAAGTAATTCCGCTTTGAAAGGATTTGAGCGAGTTCTTTTCTGTTGTTAAAGTTATCGCACCACTGCTGTGCTTCCATGAGACCTTTTAACAGCGCTTTAGTCGCCTTGGGATTTTGATCAACCCAATCTGCCCTCATTGCAAGATATTCTTCTGGATGATTTTTCCAGATTTCTGCAGTTAATACTGGCATGAAGCCAATCTTATCTTTGACAATTCGGTAGGGCCAAGGGTCACCTGTACTAAAAGCATCCATCGACCCCGTCTTCATATTGGCAACCGTTTGAGCTGCTGGTACTGTTAGTAGTTGAACATCTTTGTCTGGATCGACACCCGATGCTGCTAACCAGTAGCGAATCCAAAACTCCTGATTCACTCCAGGGAAAGTCATGGCGGCTTTAAAGATATTTTTTGCTGATTTGAGCTGAGCAAAAAATGTTTCTTTACCAGCAATCTTCACACTAAGACCTTTGCCTTGGTGTTTAGATGCGATCGCAATTCCACTACCCTGAGTATTCAACTGAGCCAAGATATACATGGGTATTTTTCGGTTACCCTTTGTAATCCGTCCTTCAGAAATCAAATAGGGCATAGGCATCTGCCATTGACCACCATCAATACCACCTCCAGCAGCCCCAATTTCTACGTTGTCTCTAGCCGAACCCCAGTTAGCTTGTTTGGAGATATCAACTTCGGTCAGACCATACTTAGCAAAGAAACCTTTTTCCTTTGCAATAATCAAAGGAGCAGCTTCAACAATAGGCAGATACCCTAGCTTAACTTTGGTTGTTTCTGGTTTATCTGCTGCACTGATATTGGTTGCAACAACTTGTTGCACTGGACTTGTGCTGGCAGTGTCGGGAGGATTTCCCAAACAACCCTTGAGGAATACAGATCCTACAGCAGAAACTCCAGCGGTTAATAAAAATTTACGTCGAGAAAATTGATTTGAAAAGTCAGCCATAACATTAAAACTTGTTAATTACAATTGTTTTTGGGTATCCAAATCAGGGCAACAGAACAATTATGTTCATTGCTTTTTTATGTGTTATTCACACCTAATATGAAATCTATTCGCGCCTCAGTTGGATGAACTGAGGTGTTTGTCATTAGCAGAATTTACTGTTGTAAATCAACTTACCACTTTTTCATCAGCAGTGGTTAATGTCTCAAGCAAAATCATTAAAGAAATCTTATATGGATCCTATAAGAAAAATCTTAACTAAATATTTACTTTTATGGCTCGACTCTATTACATAGAGTTTTTTCAATAATAACTATTATCTTTTTGCCCAAGTAAGAAAAAACTATAACTTTTCATTTATAGTAACTATTGTCTTGACCAATGACTCCTTGATGATTTTAAAAAAGTTTTCCTTGACGCTAAATCACTATAAAGTCAAGAAAAGAACCTAAATTAGTCACTCCCATAAAAACAAGAGTGCTCTCCGGTTTATCTTATCTAAGTGATTGTAAAGAATGATGAATCACCATCCTCTATTTAGCAACCGAGTAGCAGTACTGGTAACGATGCACTATAAGGAAAAGGTTATTGCTCCTATCCTTGAACAAGAGTTAGGCATCAAAGTTGTAGTCCCCCAAAAATTTAATACTGACTCTTTCGGTACATTTACAAGAGAAATCAAACGGATAGGAACGCAAATCGAAGCAGCAAGGCTAAAAGCAGAAACAGCATTAGCTATGGGTGAAACTTTAGCAATAGCTAGTGAAGGTACATTTGGTCCACACCCTGCTAGCCCATTTCTGCCTTGTAATCGGGAAGTTGTCGTTCTATTAGACAAAACAAACGGACTAGAAATTATTGGTCAAGAAATTTCTACTCAAACAAACTTCAGTCATCGGATTGTGGACAGTTTAGAACAAGCGCAAGATTTTGCAGATGCAGTTGGCTTTCCGGAACATGCCCTAGTCGTAAGCTTGAGTTCCTCACCCACAAGTCAAGATGAAATGATCAAAGGTATCAAGACTACAGAGGAACTTGTAGAAGCAGTTCAACTTGCTTTAAACAGTTCCAAAGATGGCAAAGTTTATCTGGAAACGGATATGCGGGCTTTATATAATCCCACAAGGATGAAAAATATTGCTGCATCGACTCATGACTTAGTCAGAAAACTCAATCACGCCTGTCCCAACTGTTCTTGTCCCGGTTTTGAACTAGTTCAAAGAATAAAAGGATTACCTTGCGCGTATTGTCACGCACCCACACAACTCACGATTGCAGCAGTATATAAATGTCAAAAATGTGGATTTTCTGAACATAAGCTATTTCCAGATGAATTAGAAGAGGCAGATCCAGCACAATGTCTGTACTGCAATCCTTAATGAAAACTGACTGAATGTCGCGAAATTGCCCCAAAGCCATATCTGTGCTACGAAAATTATGTGCCAGTCAACTAAGTGTCTACTTTGCCAAATAAAATTCCGGATCAAAAAATAACACCGTGTAATAATAAAAGTCTTATTTATATATAGAAAAATTACTTGATATCTTCTGCATTAATAACAACAGAGAAGGAAATTTTTTCTAAAATTTCTGGAACTTTGTAGTTAGTTTTTCGACATGTATTTAAAATCAATACCTACAAAATATCGGTAAAGATTATGAAACGGTTGCTTAAGTCTTTAGTGACAATTTCTGCATTGTCGTCTGTTGTGGTTGCTCCAATTTTTCTCTCGGCGGGTCAAGCTTCTGCTTTGCCTCGACCAACAGAAAACGGTACTGACGCTAGCTATGTTGGTGTTGGTGGTTCTGCTGGTCTCAGCAATGGTGGGCAAAAGGGTGATGCCGCAGCTGTTGGTGGAAATGTCACAGCTCGTTATAAATTAGGAGACACACCTTTATCTGCACGTGGTCAACTTCTTTGGGGTAATGAAACAACTGCAATCATCCCACAAATTTCCGCAGATTTAGGGATTGCTAAAGGTACCAATATTTATTTAGGTGCTGGTTACTCTTTTGTGGAGAAAGATGGTAAACCAAGTCCGTTGGGCAACAAAGATGGTGTAGCCCTGACTGCTGGTATAGAATCAGAAGTCGGTAATAGCTTTATGCTTTATGGCAACGCTAACTTAGGAGTTGATGCTTACAAAAATAGCCCTGCTTCTGCTTTCAACGTCAGTGGTGGTGTTGGTTATCGTTTTAGATAAAGCTGTAGTTCAATTGTCGGGTTGAACCACAGCGATAAGCGAATCCTCACAGGAACTATATCCCGTTAGGTTGAGGAATTATAAACGAATCATTTGCCTCTTTTCAAGTGCCAAATGGTAAGTTATAACTCATAACAATAGTATAAGTAATATTGCTGGGTTTATTTAAGTGTGACATCACTGAAAAACCCGGCTTTTCGGCGTGTTAAGATCATCGTATTTCTCTTAATTCCGACCGGATTATCGGAAAAAAATCAGCCGAAAGGGTGCTTCTCAAGTACTTTACGGCACATTGTGATCATTTTTTGAAAAAACTCCGATCCACTCTAATGGTTAAATCTGCTCCTCCGACCACAAGCCGTAAGCCCTCCAAAGTAGAAGCAATCAAGGAACGCAGCAATTCTTTGCGTGAACCTGTAGCAACCGAAATACTTCAAGATACAACTCACTTTAGTGAAGATGCTATACAAATACTAAAGTTTCATGGTTCCTACCAACAAGATAACCGTGATAATCGGGTCAAGGGACAGGAAAAAGACTACCAATTCATGCTGCGGACGAGAAATCCGGGTGGGTTTGTCCCGCCACAGCTGTTTCTGACTTTAGACAAGCTGGCAGATGAATATGGTAGCAACACCTTACGAGTAACCACTCGTCAAGGGTTTCAGATGCATGGGATTTTAAAGAAAAATCTTAAGGCAGCATTTGCAGCTATTATCAAAAACATGGGTTCAACGCTGGGCGCTTGCGGCGACGTGAACCGCAACGTTATGGCACCTCCAGCACCTTTCAAAAATAAGCCTGAGTATCAATATGCTTGGGAATATGCTGACAATATTGCCAGCTTGCTAACACCCCAAACAGGCGCTTACTACGAAATTTGGCTAGATGGGGAAATGGCAATTAGCGCTGAGGAAAACCCAGAGGTGAAGGCGGCGCGAGAGAAAAATGGCACTGGCACAATCTTTCACGACAAAGAAGAACCTCTTTACGGAACTTACTATATGCCGCGCAAGTTCAAAGCTTGTGTGACGGTTCCAGGAGATAATTCGATTGATTTGTATAGTCAAGACCTGACTTTGGTAGTCATAACCAATGACAAGGAAGAGTTAGAGGGATTTGACGTTTTTGCTGGCGGTGGTTTAGGACGAACACATAATAAAGAAGAAACCTTTGCCAGAGTAGCAGATCCAATTTGTTATGTAGATAAGAATGACGTTTACGATCTCGTCAAAGCGATTGTTGCGACTCAAAGAGATTATGGCGATCGCACTGACCGCCGTCATGCCAGGTTAAAATATCTCATCCACGATTGGGGCGTTGATAAGTTCCGTTCCCAAGTCGAAGAATACTTTGGCAAATCACTCGCACCCTTTAAAAAACTGCCAGAGTTTAAATATCATGACTTCCTCGGTTGGAATGAACAAGGCGACGGTAAGCTGTTCTTAGGTATTTCCATCGACAACGGTCGAATTAAGGATGAAGGCGACTTCCAACTCAAAACCGCTTTGCGGGAAATTGTTGAAAAGTATAACTTGCCCATCCGCCTAACACCCCACCAAAACCTCGTCCTCTACGATATCGAACCAAAGAACAAGCAAGCGATTCAAAAGATTCTTAGCAGTCACGGAGTGATTTTTGAACCAGAAAAAATCGACTCCCTTGTACGGTATGCTATGGCTTGTCCAGCTTTGCCCACTTGCGGTTTGGCTATCACTGAATCAGAACGGGCAATTCCAGGAATTTTAGAACGGATTCGTGCGCTTTTGGATAAAACAGGTTTACCAAACGAGCATTTTGTGGTAAGGATGACAGGTTGTCCCAACGGTTGTGCTCGTCCTTACATGGCGGAACTTGGCTTTGTGGGTAGCGCACCTGAATCTTACCAAGTTTGGCTGGGAGGTTCGCCAAATCAAACACGGCTGGCGTTACCTTACATGGAACGGCTGCACGATAATGATATAGAAACCCAGCTAGAACCGATTTTTGTTTACTTCAAACAGCAGCGCCAGACAGAAGAAACATTCGGTGATTTTTGCGATCGCATGGGTTTTGATGCTATCCGCGAGTTTGCTGCTAACTACGAATCTCAAACTGTTGCATCACCAGAAATCACAGACGATGGTGATGGTTTAGTTGAGGCAATGGCAGATTCTACGACTGCACCAATTACAGAAGAGAGCGATCGTCAGGAAGTGGCGATCGCTAACACAACAACTGCGACAAGCAAAAACCGTCATCGCGTTACCCTGCAGGATGAGGTTTACGACAGATTGAAGGAAATCTCTCAGCGTCAAGGCAAGGCGATGACTAATTTGGTGAATGAGGCGCTTTTGGATTATTTGAAGAATCTGTAGTGCATAGCATGAGGTAGGGGCATAGTATGCTGTGCCCCTACTATCGACTTGTATTGTACCCAACACAGAGTATGAGGCGAACCTCATAGTCTAAGAATACGAAAAACAACAAAACCAATTGGAGAAAAATGCCAGCCATTGTTAAACTACAACTCTCCTTGGAAGCTTTAGCAGAAGTGATATCTTCTCTGAATTTAGAAGAAAAACGTCAACTTCAAGAGATAATTGAGCAACAAATTTTTGAAACTGAAGAAGCGCTGTACGAAGATGATGCACAAACACAGGCAGAAATTCAAGCCGTTCGCGCTGAGTATGCAGTTGGTGAGTACACGACTATGGATGAATATCTTGCTAACCGCTCAAATCAAGCATCATGAGCTACACTATCATTATTTCAAAGTCGGTACAAAAGCAGATTGACGACTTGCCAAATGATGTTATAGAGCGTGTTGTTGAGAAAATCCAAAATCTTGCAGAGGAAGCGCGTCCCGATGGAGTTGTCAAATTAAAAGGCTCTGATAACGAGTATCGTATCCGGGTTGGTGATTATAGAGTTCGTTATGAGATTGATGATGAAAGTCAACTCGTGCAACTTTTACAGTGCAAGCATCGGAAAGATGTTTATAGAAAATAATTTGAAAATTACCTTATACCAATTCTCCATGAAGATGCACTTAATATTTATTAAACGAACCGCCAAGACGCCAAGAACGCCAAGAATTAAAGAGTAAGTATTAAGTGCAAGTTTACAGAGAACTGGTATTACTATTCCTTTGATTGCGTTCGCTGTTCTGCTGGCTGGACTTGTGCAACATCTAAATCTAAAGCCTGTGCTACTTGTTCCACAGTTAAGCCCAATGCTAAAAGCTTAGGTACAGCTTCTAATTTTGCTTCTAAACGTCCTTCTTGGTAAACCCGCGTTTGCTTTAAATCGCTTAAGCCAAACATTGCTTCTATCTCCTCTCTACTCATTTTAGGAAATTTATAAACTAAGATTGTTTCTATTAATTCTAGTAATTGTTTTTGTGGCAGTTGCAAATTTACTGATTGCTGGATATGGTTGATTAATTCCCTAGCGGTGCTAATGGAGGAAGTGATCGCCAAAAGAGTCCAGCAAGAAAAGAATAATCAGGATCAATAGTCCTGTGTTCTTGGTAACTTTTATTGATTAGCTGTGCGATACACTCTGCGTCAAGCCTCTGACTTATCGCTTGCTATAGCTCTAGATAATCTTGACTGACGCTAATTCTCTACTCATACTTTAATATCGCTGAAATTAATTTCTAAAACACTATTACCTTACTATTCATTATATATCCCAATTGGCAATGCTATAATTAGCGGTAAATTAATAATCTGGTTTTTTTTAACAGGAATATTAAAATGAGCAATTTATCCGTGAAAATGTTATTAAAAGAGATTGATAATTTAAGCCGAGAAGAAAAGATACAATTAATCTATTATTTGACTAGAGAAATAGAAAATCAATACCTCACAATCGAATCAAAAAATTTAGTTGAATTCTTTCAAAACTCTCCTCTAGTTGGTGTGGATATAGATTTAGAACGTCAAAGAGATATTGACAACCGCCAAGTAGAATTATGAACTATATTTTAGATACAAATATTATTTCTGAATTAATATCTGTCCAGCCAAACCAAAAGGTAATCGGGTGGCTTAAAGGTGTAGATGCAAAACGAACTTTTTTGAGTGTAATCACCATTGGTGAAATTAGAAAGGGAATTGAAAAACTACCTGAATCATTGCGAAAAAAGAATATTCAAGATTGGTTTGAGAATGAATTACTTGTGCAGTTCGAGGAGAGAATTTTACCCTTAGACTTATCCGTAATATTGTTATGGGGTGAGTTGGTAGGAGAGTTAGAGAAAAAGGGGCGAAAGTTACCTCCTTTAGATTCCCTTATTGCTGCTACAACAAAATATTATAACTATACTTTAGTGACTCGTAATGAAAAAGATTTTGATGGGATAGAGATTGTGGTTTTTAATCCTTTTGAAGAAACACGAGATTAAAACATTGTCAATTGCTATAGAAATCCTAATCTAGCTAAATATTCAAAACTCCTAACTCAGCACTGACTACCGTAGCCGCCAAATTTTGATGGTCTTGTCAAAACTACCACTAACAAGGGTTTTGCCATCTGGGCTAAAGACGACGGAATCAACCGAGCCAGAATGCCCTGTGAAAGTACGGATTTGCTCTCCCGTTGCCAGATTCCACAGTTTGATGGTACTGTCAGCACTACCACTGGCAAGGGTTTTGCCATCTGGGCTGATGGCGATGGAATTAACTTCATCGGAATGCCTGGTGAGGGTGCGGATTTGCTCTGCTGTTGCGAGATTCCACAGTTTGATGGTTTTGTCTTTACTCCCACTGGCAAGGGTATTACTATCTGGACTAATCGCGACGGAATAAACCTCACCAGAATGCCCTGTGAGGGTTCTTTTTAAGAAAACATCGCTATCTTTGCTAGCAATTACAGATATGGGATTAGTTGGAAATAAGCTATAACGAACATAGCCATAGATTTGAGTTGTAACTTGCGACGAATGATATTCTCTGGCTTGATATCGCGGTGAATGACTTTGTATTGATGAACTGTTTTGAGAATATCTAACAAATCAAGCAATAATTCTCTGACTTTTTGCTCGTTGAAAATTCCCTGCTGTTGTAATTCAACTAATAAATTCTGCCCGTCGATAAACTCCTGCACTAAATACAGGCGATTATCTTGCTCAAAATACGCCAACAGTGCGGGAATTTTGAGATGTTTTCCTAACTGTTGCAGTCGCTTTGCTTGTTGCTCAAATAGTTCTGTGGCTTTGTTTAGTGCGCCTGTTTCCTGGACTTGCGGTGCAAATTGCTTGATAACACAATGCTCATTGAGTTTATCAGTATCTTCTGCCAAATAAGTTTTACCAAATCCCCCACCACCTAATGATTTAATTGGGCGATAGCGGTTTCTTAGCACTACTAGCCCTGTACCGCAGTTAGAGCAAAACATTGTGCCATCAGGATTCGGCGGGTTGTCGCAAGTTGGATTGAGGCAACAGAACATGACCTGCATCCACTGACAGATAAATGTATTATCTACTATTTACCAAGATTTTTAAGTAAATAACTTTTAACATCAAGTGGTTGATGAGTGCTTTTTGAAATGTCATCTGTTTATAATTAAGCTCTGTAAGCATGAAGCGACTTGAAGTTGTTGCTGATAGTTGAACCCATGAACTTCATAAATGTGTTTCGTAATGCCACACCAAAAGGATGATCTAATTCACCCATTTTCCCTGACCGCAAGGATTGTTCAACGATTAACTTCGTGCGAGGAAACCGCAAGGACTCATACTGTTGGAAAGCAGCTGTCGGATTTGCTTGCTCTTTCAGACACTTAGCGACTACAAAAGCATCTTCTAATGCTGTACATGCTCCCTGTCCCATAGTTGGTAGCATTGGATGTGCAGCATCACCTAACAGTGTAATATTCTGCTTGCTCCAAGATTGAGTCGGGGCACGATCATACAAATTTGTTGTCAGAATATTGGCTTCATCCGTCGTTGTAATTAACTCAGGAACCGACGCAAACCAATCTTGAAACATGGTTTCAAGCTCTTTTTTACGACCAATTGGGGCATCCGGCTGTGCTAAGGGTGCAGTTGCTGCTCCATACCAATACATCCGTCCCTTGCCCAGCATCATGAAACCGAAGCCTTTGCCACGCCCCAAGAATTCCTGAATGTAGCCGGGACGATATCCTCTAGGAACGTAATCTGTTAAACCACGCCAAGTCTTAAAGTTGCGATAGATGGGTGGTTGCTCACCGAGGAGGGCGGTTCGTACGCGCGATCGCAAACCATCAGCCCCAATCAAAGCATCCCCTTCGACTGTTAAGCCAGAACTGAAGTAAGCGTGAACTTTCTCTCTTTCTTGCTCAAATCCAAGGAAAGTTTGTCCTAAAACAAATTTTTCATGCGGTACATTACGCCAAAATAGCTGATGTAATTCAGCCCTATGGATGCCAATAACAGGCAACTCAAAGGTATCAATGGGTATATTAACCAACTCCTTGCCGCTTTGGGAATTGAATTGATAGTTTGTTGTCAGATAGCCAAGGCGCAGCGCCTCCTCCAACAAGCCTAAATTTTTCAGGATGTGTGTCGCATTTGCCCAAAGTGCAATACCAGCCCCTACCTCCCGTAACTCCTTTGTTCGCTCATAGATAACTGGTTCAAAACCAACTCTATGTAGAGCAAGTGCAGTCGCAGCACCGCCAATTCCGCCGCCGATAATGATGATTTTCTTTGGTGTTTGCATTTTTCTTGTCTAATCGACCGACTTGTCAGTTGACTAATTTCTATCAGAACAGATTTTTGGCTCTCTTGTCAACTGACTTTTTGGTCGATAAAAGCTTATAATGAACTCGGCAAAAGCAATACAGGCTATACTAACTGACAACTCTGTTGACGAACTAATGACGAACTAAAAACCGTGGCACGTCAAACAAAAGCTGCAAAGTCTTTGAATACTAAACAAGTCCGAGATGCCGAGGCAACTCAAGCTGTGATTTTGGCAGCAGCCCAAGAGGAATTTGCTCAGCATGGTTTCACCGCCGCTAGGACAGAAGCAATTGCCGCTAAAACGGGTGTGGCAAAGTCAATGATTTATTACTATTTTAAGGACAAGGAAGGCTTGTATCAGGCGGTGTTGGAGCGATCGCACTCAGATCTTGTGCAAACAAGTCTTCAATTAGATTTAGATCATCTTTCTCCTGAAGCTGCCTTGGAGACATTTCTCACAGCATTGCTTGATTGTGTATCGCGCAATCCAAAGTTACCGATGATTATGTTTCACGAAGCAGTGCAAAACCAAGGGCAATATTACAAACGCAGTAGTTCTCTTAATATTGACAAAGTATTAGTCGAAATTTTAGAACGAGGAGTCACCACAGGTGCGTTTCGTAAACTCGATCCTTTCCAATCAGCCATTAACATTATGGGAACTTGCTTATTCTACTTTATTGGCATTGGAAATATTCAGCATTATCCTCAAGGCAAGAGGCTTTTGAGTAAAGCAATGTTAGGACAACATTCTCAAGAGGCGATCGCGTTGATTTTGGCTGGCGTGCGAAAAGTCTGAAAAGCAGCAGAACAAATCGTTATTCAGGATAACCTGTCATATCAAGTCCGGATGATCACTTGTCATTGCGAGCGGAGCGGTAGCGTAGCGTGGCAATCTCAACCCCTGTGATTGCTGAGTCTCAAGGGGACACGCTGCGCGTTCGCTCTTAGCCTGCGCTTTGCGCTTACGCTCCACTTCGTTCCACTCGCAATGACATATCACAAGTATTTTACCGGAGATTATATCAAATCATTATTTTGCTTCGCTTGTAAAGCTCAAGGTATTCTCAAAGCTCATTAGAATTGCCCTTGGGTGTTTTGGCAAAATTGGATGTTCCTAAATAGAGACACAAGAAAACATTCCATTACGAGGATTACCTTGTGAGAAAATCAGTTTTCTTTCCCTCAAATTCATAACAACCGTTGATACAGTTCCATAGGTGAGTCCATCAAAGATATTTCTCTCTGACTGGCGACATATTGGTAAGTTTCCTTCTTGATCAAGAAGAATTTTTAACATATCAGCTTCATGTCGTCCCGATTGAGTGGACGTAAGAAACTTTGCTCGAACAATTCGCGCCGCTGAACTTTCGGTTTCTTCGGGTAAGTCAATCTTTTCTGTTTCTGAAGTAAGAAATCCATTCGTGTGAACAACAACATTATTCACTTCAACTTCGTTTTCATTGAGAGTAAATAATTCGTTCCCAGCAAGTTCAAGATTCACATACCTACCTAAATCATCAGCGATCAGAATGTTACTCATCGTTGCTCGCTCAGCAGCAATGATTGCATGATACGCTTGATTGAGTGAGGTAGAATCTAAAACTTTTCGCAAAAGTATATGTACAGGAATTCCTCCTGTACTTGCTCGACATTTAAGAATGTTGAGACAAACTCCAATACCCGCAGTATTGAAGCCGATTTTGACAAAACCTGGCTCTCCTAAAGCAACAAAGCGGAAACCATCCTGTCGTGTTACATCAAAAATGACAGCTAAGTTTTCAAACTCTTTTACCCAATCCCAATTTTGCCCGAGAATACGACTCTGTTTGAAGTAGATAGAGGTACATTCATTAGGTGCACTAGAGCGAAGTATTTCGGTTCGGGACATGAGCATGACGACTTCCCAAAGTTGTCGCCCTGCGTGATATGCTATCGCCTCTAGTTCAACAGCATACTCCTGTGAAAATTCTTGAATCCGCTCAAAAAATGCTAACGAAGTCGCCTTGAGCGAAGCATCAGTCCATTGGGCAAAAAGTTTTGCTCTGTAAAGTTCAAAAGCTTTTTCAATGCGGTGACTAAGCTTAGTACCATGTTCTGCTCCGATCTCTTCTGGAGAACCTGTTAAACGAACTAAGGGTAATTTTGCTGTTGGATGTTCTTCAATAAGATTTGGAGGAACAATCTTTAAGCCTTGAGCGGTAAGTAATTCAACAATTGAATCTTGACTTATATCAGGGTGAGGTGACACAACAGTCGTCTCCCACTACATTAGTTTGTATAACAGGACAGAGTTATCAGTTACCAGTTACCAGTTATCAGTTATCAGTTACCAGTTACCAGTTACAACAGAAAATACGGAGGGAGCATCCCAAATATGTAAATTCCCCTCAGACTGGAAGTCTGGACGCCAGGTGCTACCCTGCGGGAAGCCGCCTCCGGCGTCTACAAGCCGGGAAACCCGTCCAACGCAGTGGCTCGGCTATACAAACCAAGTCCCTTCGGGTATCTCCTGCGGAGACGCTACGCGTTCGCCCTTGGCGTACGCTTTGCGCTTACGCAGTCGCCTAGGTCGGGAAACCCTCCTGCAGCGCTGTCTCACCGCCTGCGCGGACTAATACATCTAGCCTGCGGAGGCAGGCTTTGTCTGTATAGCCAGGTGTTTTTGCTTTTGTTAACACTTAACTGTTCCCTGTTCCCTGTTCACTGTTAACTGTTAACTGTTCACTGTTTTAAGCACCATCGAAGCTCGCCATCTTAATATCAGTGTTGTCCCGGCTGTTAATAATATACCAAGCAACAGACCTTTTAGGCTGAGACTTTTACCGCCGTCAGTTACCAAAATACTTTCCAGTATCACAGAGGGTAATAATATCCCACTTGGAAGCAATAACCTATTAAAAGCTAACTTTCTTTTCGCTAAAGTCGTTAAGAGCGCTAAGCAAAGCCCTAGAGGGATAAAAGTTAGTGCATAGTAAAATAATTTCTGCTCTTTCGGAAACCATTCCAAGAGATTCAAAGAATAAGAATTTGATTTATCTATATAAACTTGAACAGTCGCTCCAGAATAAGTGATGACTATATGATGGGAATTAGTATCTGCAAAAACATTCGGAATAGTTAATTTTGTATCAGCCCCGTTTGCTCCAGTCATTGGTGTTCGTATTCGCAAGTCTAAGTCGGTTCCCTGCTGTCCTAGTGTAAAATTGCGATGAAGAGAATCTCCTGAAAGTGAGATGATGCGTGCAGGTCCAACCTGAGCGGTATCAGCAGTAGCAACGGTAGTAATTATTGTAAATTGAGAAGTTTCACGTATGCTTTTACTCAATAAACTTACAGGTTCTGTTGTTTTCAGCCAATGGTTGGAACTTAAAACAACACCTTTTTCATCTTTGATATCTGGTGACTGACCTTGGGATAATAGTTCGGGGAGTTGACCCGTACGATCCTGATAAGTTCCTGTTCCACTCAATGGATAGGAAGCTAGCAAAGACTTACCAAAAATTTCACTATAATTCTTCTGACTAAAAAGTTGTGATATTTCATGCTTAGAAATTGCTTTATCAGCAATATAAACATCTGAAACCTGTCCCTGCCAAGGTCTATTACCTGTTCTCTCATTGCCAATCAAGAGTGGATAGTTCAAAGACCAATTACTCAGATTAGTTGTATTCTGCCAGAGAACAGAAAAAAGAAATGATACAAGTATGTATCCAATAAAGAATACAGTAAGTTTTTTAAGAGAATTCTTCTTTCTACTATTTTCTAAACGTATTAAGGTGTAGAGAAAGCTTTCCGAATTCCACAGACAAAAGCAGATTAGACCCACTAATCCACCTATAGTATTGTTACAAATATCAGCAGGAGTCGGTGTTCTAGAAGGGAGAAACACTTGCAGTGCTTCAACTGTTGATGATAAGCCAGCACTCAGAAGTATCACTATTATAAATTGATTTATTGGCTTCATCTTCATTCTCTGTAACAGACTAGCCAAACTGAAACCGAAAGGCGCAAATAGTAAAATATTGTTTACCTGGTCTTTAAAAAAACTGGTGTTATCAAAACTGGCAACAAGGGCTGGTAGCGAAAAACTTTTTGGAAAATGAAAATTAAATGGATACAGTGTAGCTATTAACACTATGATAACGCTCAAAGTTATCAGAATTACATCTCCTGGAATACCCAATTTGTTAGAAAGGAGGCTAACAATTTTGCGTCTGTTCATAATACTCCACGTTCTTTGTTTTTTTAGGAATCGATAATTGAACTGCTGATGACTGGTAGACGCTTAAATAAGAGTCAAAAACATGTTTGTTAATAAACACTTTTATTCATGTTATTTATTTGTAAAAGTAGGTGTGTAAACAAATGTATTTTTTTTATAAATTTTTAGAAAAACGTCATAAAAATAGGTTTTTGTAAAATTCATATATAGGAATCCGGTTTTTTTTGGTGAGACCAGTGCTGCAGGAGGGTTTCCCTCCGTAGGCATCTGGCGTTCGCCGTAAGGCGTGCGCTCTGCGCACACCCGATAGCCGTAAGGCGTGGCGTTAGCCATAGGGTGAATTGACAAAGTAGAAGTAGGGAACAGAGAACAGAGAACAGGGAACAGGGAACAGAGAACAGGGAACAGAAAGTGTACCTAGCTTCGTCAAAAATCAAATACGAGTCCTATATACTAACTACATTAGGAGATCAGGTTTTTCCAGATTTCAAAGCATCTCGTACCAATCATTTATACTGAGTAAGTTTTATACTTTAAAAGCTTAAGGAAAGGCTATTTAACTCACTTACCTAAGATCTGTGAAGGCAACTTGACAAAGAAACTAGTTATACCGTAATGTGGTAAGTATTTCGCAAAATTAGGCGAGAGCGAAAAAATTCCCAGGAGTTTGCTAAATGCTTAGAATCTTGAATATGAAATCAATGCCTATACGCTTGCCGATTGTTATTGGTGCAGGATTAGTGATGTCTCTAAGTTTGCACACACCAGTAATATCGAAATCCCCTATAGTCGTAGCACAATCATCAGCCAGAAGTCAAAATGATTCACAGCAATTAAAAACTAATCAGCGTTTGTGGAATCGGCAAAATATTTCCAACTATCGGTATACATTTAGCCGGAGTTGCTTCTGCACAGCCGAAGCAAGAGGACCAGTCATCATTGAAGTGCGTAACGGCAGAACAACTTCTGTGACTTCTGTTGCCACTGGTCCAGTTAATCCAGAATTCTTCCAAAAATATGATACAGTTCCCAGGCTTTTTGATGTCATCAGGGATGCGATCGCCAAGAAAGCAGATAGCTTGGATGTCAAGTATAATTCTACACTCGGCTACCCAACTCAAATTAACATTGATTACAAGAGTCAAATAGCTGATGAAGAAGAATATCTGACAATTGAGAATCTACAACAGACTTACTAATAGTGTTTATTCCGCCTTAGACTCGTTCCCAGGTGAAACCTGGGAATCCAAATCGCGCTGCAAAAATCATCTACTATACAATGCTTATAATCTGTCAACTACTTTCTAGTGATGGCAATTTATTGAGTCTAAGTTATCACAAAAACTCCTTATTGATGGGAGAAAACTTTAAGTCGCTTACACCTGAGATGGGAGTTGTTATTTCTCAAAAAAAGCAATCTGATAAGAGCAAGGGAACTTTCCAAGATATGTTGGAAGTACTTGGAGTTCGTGAAACAGGTCTATTATAAGGAGATCCAAAGCAGTACAATTTGAAAATCCACTTTCATTCATCGGTAAGTACCAATTTGGAGAAATCCTCCTGATTCGTCTTGGCTACTACAGAGCGAGTATTTATTATGGATATGGTGCTGACAAGAATTACTGGCGAGGTAGATGGACTCAAAAGAAAGGTATTGATAGCAAATTAAAATTTCTAAATTCGCCTAATGTCCAAGAAGAAGCAATTCGGGAGGCTTTTGCGGTGTATTGGAAGGATATCAATTATACCCTTAGTAGGCAAGGTCAATCTATAAACAATTATCTTAATCTGAAAAAGACATTTAATAATATTAATTGTTAATAATTATTTGCTCGATTTTGCTCGAAAAACTTAACCTGTCGGGTTTTTCGAGCACTTTTCATAGGCTATAACCCTTGTGAAAACTCTCAAAATTTTATGGACTACACAAGATCTAATTCCAATGCCAATACTCTCCGCACAATCTCGGTAACTTCCGTTGCCATCCTGGCATCAAGTTCTACCACTTCTCGGTTGGGGTCTCTTGGTTGAAGCGCCTTTCCTCCTCGTAAAGCCATAGTAAATGTGAACAGTTTGGCTGGCTTTCCTAATGCTTTTGGACGACTATCTACAAAATGTACGAGTGCAAGGTAGACAGCTTCAGTTCTCTCCCTAGTAGAAGTATTCCCATTGCCGAGTTTTGAGATAATCGCAACAGATTCAAGGTCATTTTGTAAACCCAATACTTGAATGGCTAAATCAGTTAAACGAGCTGAATCTGCTCCCATCGCGGTAATGACAGTTGTAAGACTTTCCCAATTTGCATGTGGTATGCGCGATTGCCTTGGGATGTAATTATGCCAACCCAACATGGATACTATCCTTGTTAAATCATAGGCAGATACCACGTTACACTGCCATCTAGGAAGCTGTTGATCGGCATTCAAAATCACCTTGTTTGTAGTGGTCTCAACTAACTCTGGTTCTTCGATAAAAGGTTTTTTCCCGTATGTACCGCGAAATATCAAGTCCTGATTACCTGTGATGAGTTTAAGCCACTTCTCTAAATCCAGTGGGAGAGAAAATCTCTTGAACATTGCACCCAAGGAATTTGAGGTCGCGATTTTATGTTCATAGCTGACCATATCCCTAGCTAAATCTTGGAAGCGAAAACTATTTTGATTCCCGGATGTGTCTATACCTCTAACACTATAAGAGTCAAAATCTACTTCCGGATTTTTTCTGTTGATGCGAGAAACAAGATTAAGCAACGCAATTATTTTAGTACTACTCCAAAATTCATCGCACGCAAGTGCATTTCTCCCCAACCATTTAGTCTGGAACTTTCGTTGATTATCGAAATTACCAATGCAAACACAGGCTTCTTTAATATCTTCATGAAGAAAAGTTAGACCTTGCTCATTAATGTTAGGAACTTTTCCTATTGCTGGATAAGGACTAAATGTAGCATTAAATTGAGTTCCGCTAACTAGATTTTTACCATTAGGTCTCTGCATTAAACGAGTGGGGTAATCCTTAATTTGTTCAGAGTATGGTGAGGTATTAATACCTTGATACATAAGCACTGGTTTGTCTTCAACACCACCTGCCGTAGCCTGAATAAATGCTTGATAAATTTGTTCTGGATTGTTTTTAGAGTTTGTTCCCAAGTTGTCGAGTACAACTTTTTGAGCAGAACTTTTCTGTAGTTGATCTCTACCATTCAAACTGTAATCGATGACTTCGGAATAGGTTGTATTGTCTGGTTCTAAATCCAAAGCGGCAAGTAAATTTTTATTAACACCGACCACTGAGCTAGACTGTGCCTGAGCTCGCTGGATACTATTTTTGAAACCGACTAATGTAAACATACTAGTCAGCAAATAGAGTATTTTCCGTCTTTTCAATTTCATGGAATGTTTGTAACTATATACGACTTGAACATCTTTAAGACGTTAGAGCAGCCTCTTACAAGGAGGACTTGATTGAATTGCGAATTTCTTGAACTAGAAGTTGAAACTCACAGCACTTCAAAGTTCCATCTCTAACCCGATGCCACAACTCAAATAACTTTTCTTGTTGTTTTACTAAAGTGTTTCCGATTTTTTTCGATACTCCAGTCTGCTCTGGGATTTTAATGAATTCCCGTTTCAAGTGTGATTTTCCGGAACAAATTTTTATCCGTTCTAGGTCACTATCAAAAACATCACTACTCCACGTCTGGCTTAAACAATGAGTGGGCAGGTATGAAAGATTCGTTCAAATAGCGCCACGCTAAACGGTGTGGGTGATGTGCTATTAGCGCCACGCTAAAGGGTTTAGAAGCCGTCTAAACCTCTTGTTGGTAAGCTCTTGATATGGAGATGTTTGGGAGTTATGATATGACGACAAAAGATTTGTTTAATGTCCAAAGTCAAAAAAATAAGCTGGGTTTTATTTTTCAACCCAGCCTAAAAAATATAAACAATTAAAGACTTAAGCTGATAAGTAAGTCAATCTAATTAAACGTAAAATAATCAAAATGAATAAATCCTTCACCACACCTGCTTTCTGCCTTAATAGCTCTATCTTACGTTGTTTAAAGTTGACCTACTTAGCGAATCACTACCTCACAAACTGAGGCATAATTTCAGCAGCGGTGAATAATCCATAGATACCTCGCTGATGTAATCCAACGCCAGCTTTCAGATAACCAAACGCTGGTCCACAGACGTTGGCTGCCATACTGGTTTCATCCCCTAATGTGAAGGTGTGGGTGGAAATTTTACCCTCAAAAGTGCGACCAGTGATTTTAACGTTTGTGCTAATGGGCTTTTTGGGATTGCGGGTATCAACTATGCCACCAACGGTTACGCGATCGCGCCCCACAATTCCTGCTAACTCTAACATCACATCATCAGCGTGTTCCATGTTTTCTAAAGTCAGCACACCATTGGTTTGATCTAGAAGTGCTTCTACTTCCTCATCCGTCATTGCCCTAGCAGTTTCCACACTATAACCCGGCATATGGGCAATATCTTCGCGGATGGTAGCGCGGTAAGCCTCCCAGTTCGCGATTCCTACCCAAAAAGTAATTTCCACTCGATGAATTTCGGCGTAGCTTTGGGCGGCTAAAGCTGCTGCGGCTGTTAACAGTCCTGGTGTTGCGCCACATCCTGTCATGTAGGTAATTCCTGCTGCTTGCAGTTCTTCTTTCATTCCCAGCAGTTGTTCCACAGCGCTGGTGCGTTTAATCGCATCCACCAGTACCCCGCGCCATCCAGATTTGATAAACTGGCGAGCGACAGAGGCAATGAAATCATTGGGGAGATTGGGTAACGCCAGAAAATACCCGTCTACAGGATAAGATTTTTCTATTAAATCCTCAACACTTTGATTTGTTAAAGTTCCAATGGGTTCTAGATAACCTACCGAACCTTGAGATTGATAAGTTGCAATGCATTCTTGAGCATTTAAACCATCAGCGGCGTAGGCGTAGCCTTGTTTATCTGCCGCTGCTACTAAAAGCATTTCACGTTTTGGGGCGAGTACTTTGGCAGCTGCTTGTCCCAGTCCGCCAAACCCCAGTACTCCTACGCGCATCGCTTTCGGGAGATGAGTAGAACCTGTCACTTGCTCTGCATTCATGATGAACTTTTTAGAATTAGATAACAGCTTATCCTACCGTTTAACAGTTGGGAGTCCTGGTTTGGCTAGTTTTGTAGCTGAGAATTGGATGATTCGGAGAATAATGAGAAAAGTATTCAACAAATCTCACTGTTTTTACACCTCTTTCTCTGAATAATGCTGGTTTTTAGCCGTTTCCCCACTGAAATGAAAAGTTGAATTTTTAGCTTGACTAAATTGATATGGTTAAGGGAAACTTACAAATAACAGGTGTAACAACTAATAAGAGTAATAAGTTTTGTTAAGTTTCTGAGATATATATTTTGAGAGATGGAACATTAGTTAACAAATGGCAAATTTGTAGCTAAGGAAAAATGCTGTTTCAGAGGGCTGCATTTGTAGTCAGTTGCTATAGCAGTACTGTCCAAGCCTAGTATTTTGGTTGGCAAAGAGCATGGAGACATTAGAGTTCGTAATTTTTCCAGACGGTCGGGTACAAGAAAAAGTCACTGGTATCATAGGTGCTTCCTGCGCTGAAGTTACAGCAGCTATAGAGGCACAGCTAGGACAGGTACTAACTCACGAGCCAAGCTCAGAATATTTTGCGACCATTGTGCAGCAATCGAATGTGGTAAATACGCAAACCACATTTAGCGATTGGTAAGTTTTCATTCATTGTTTAGTTCATTCATTCACAACCGCCATGTCACACTTTAGCCAGATTAAGACCCAAATCCGTAACGTTGATTCCTTGAAGGATGCACTGAGCGATTTAGGTGTAGATTGGAAGCACGGTCCACGTGAGGTACGTGGTTATCGCGGTCAAACTCATAATGCCGAAGTTACCATTGAGCAGGAAAATGGTTACGATATCGGCTTTAAATGGAATGGCAAAGAATACGAACTGGTTGCTGACTTACAATATTGGCAACAAAATTTATCAGTAGAAGGTTTCTTACGGCAAGTTACACAGCGATACGCGTATCATACAGTCGTCAAAGAAACTGCTCGTGTTGGATTTCAAGTTGCTGAACAACAAAAAAATGAAGATGGTTCCATTCGCTTACTTGTACAGCGCTGGAGTGCGTAATGTCTGATTTTTTGCCGTCGCCGGAACAAAGCGAAGATCACCGTTCAGGTTTTGAACCAGAATTGGGGGGTTTTTTACGAGACGCCCCAGAACGTTCTGGTTTTGAACCTGAATTAGGGGGTGTGTTGCGCCAAAAAGGTGTTTACGTTGACGAAATTACCTGTATTGGCTGCAAACACTGTGCCCATGTCGCCCGTAATACGTTTTATATTGAACCAGATTATGGGCGATCGCGTGTTATACGTCAAGATGGCGATTCACATGAGGTCATTCAAGAGGCAATTGACACCTGTCCTGTAGACTGCATCCACTGGGTGAAGTACACCGAGTTGAAAAACTTAGAAGAAGAACGCAAATATCAGGTTATACCCTTAATTGGATACCAAGTGGACGGAGCAGTTGTTGCTGCCGAACGGCGACGCAAAAAGCAAAGACTAACCCGTAAAAAACCCCGTTATTAAAATTCATTTCATATGACATAGGAGGGTTGGTCAAACCAGCCCTCCTGTTTTTCACTCATGGGGTATCTGATCCGCAAGACGCAACATGTCTTGCGGATCAGATACACCAAACGCCAAGCCAAGTCTGAGTTACTCAGTTTCTGAAAAAGTCTGCACCTTGCCGTCAGGACGAAAAATAGCTCTGATTCTTACTGATTGTCCATTTTTATTAGGAGAAACGAAAGGTTCACCAATTAGAGGCATTCCTGTACGATCTACATAATCTCTTGCAGCTTTTCCCATCGGTAAAATTCGCTCAATTGTGCCATCAACACCCACAGACAAACTGTACTCAATGCTTTGTTTCAACCCAGAAGGCGGTTGCCAGCGTTTTTTCAGTGCGTCTCTAGCTTCAGATACTTGAGGTGTGTCAAACAACGTGGCTCCACGAGTTGTACTATTAGTAGCAACTTCTGTAGGAATATTAGCCCTGTTTGCGCGAGCTTGCCGCAATCTAGAAATTAATGCATCAGTACCACTTGGTGTAGATGTGCCTGGTTGTGAGGAAACTGGCTCACGGCTGGCACTTGTGCTTGACAAAGGTGAAGTTCCAAGTGATGAGGTTTCCCCATCTTGGATTCCCTGTCCGTTGGGGAAATTTTTCCCAGGATCTGCTGCTATTCGCGTAGCGTCTTTGGGGGAAGTACCCCGTAGGAGTGAGGCTCCTGTTGGGGTGCTGGAGGTGTTATTTGTGCTGGGCAAATTGTTAGGTGTCGAATTTTTTGGAGCCAATGTAGAAGGAAGCTCACTCTTCGACGTTAATGCTGTAGTGTTGGGCTGTAATTTGGGTTGAAGAGCTATTTCTTGTTTTGGTGCTGTGTTTTGTGGAAAGGTTGAGATGCTTGGAGTTTTTGTTGTTCCACCAGGTGGATTTGTTGTTCCAGGTATGCTCAACGGATTTCCTAAAGGTGTTAGAGGTGCTTTGGCGACATTCCCAATACTAGGAAATGTTTGAGCAACAGAAGGGAATGTGGACTTTACAGATGTTTGAGGTGTAACAGGTACACTAGGCAATGTTTGAGCGATCGATGGAGAAGCTTTGGAATTGGGCACTCCTAAGGTAGATCCAAAGGGTGGGAGTGGTGGGGAAGATAAACTACTACTTGAGGGAGGGAGTGTAGGAATAGCAGTAGATGCGGACAAGTCCTGTGAAGGCGGGGTTTGTAGAGCAATCTTTTGTTCTGTCGAAGTTGGTTTTTTGGCTGTCTGCTGTTGTCTGACACGGTTAGCATACTGCCAAGTTACTGGTGCTAAACCCACAGCTATGACTAGAACTGCTGCAACAGGTGCCCAAGCGGGTATGCCACTCCTCCTTGTAGAACGAGGTGTGAGATTTGGTAGCGCCACGACATCAGCAGAATATTCATCCAAGGCTGTTGCTAAATCGAATAATTGCAGCAGACTCAGTTGAATCACCGGGCCAGATGCTGGATTTGCTAAAGAACCAAGAAACAAATTGTGAGTTAAGTGATCGCTAGGCTTGATTTTTATATCTGCATCGCTTGGGTGAGTAAAGGAGTTTCTCGTAGGAATTTTTTGTGAAGGGGGGTTGTAAAAATTTGTTTGTTCAGTCTGATCAGATACTACAGTTACGTCTTGTGTTCCTGAAAAGTTTGTATCTGAGAAATTTGTCCAAAACCTTTCAGGAGACATTTCCAGGAATTCTTGGACGTAACCTGTCACTACTGCACACAAAGTCTCGAGCTGGTCGCTGTCGCCTCTAATTGCGATTCTCTTTTCCTCTGGCAATCGCGGATCATCAAAGCGAAGTTCAAACTGTAGCTGCTTGAGGACGGATTTACCCATCCACTGAGACAAAGCTGAACTCTGCGCTAAGACTTCTAGCGTGCAGGTGGGCGGTGTATACCGACGGATCACAGAATTTGATACAGGCATGGCAGGAACTGCGAGCAGGATATTTTTGATTTTTGATTTTTGATTTTTGATTTTTGATTTTTGATCACACAATCTCAAATCTCAAATCTAGAATTTGGTTGAACGGTCGATAAGTGCTAGCCACAGACGGCGATGTCCACCAGGACTACTGTAAAAAAGTAAATCTATAAGCAGTTTTAGTGCAAGGTGGGTTAATTCATTAGTGGAGATTGTTGCATCTTCCTCCATCCGCTCTTGATAAGTGTTGCAGAAAGTATCAATATAATCTCCAAGTAAAGCAGCCTGATGAGGTTCGCGGTTGTCTTCCGCCATTTGTTCTAAAAGACCAACAGCACGGCGAATTAATTCTTGGTGTTGTTTGGTAAGGTAACAAGTAATCAGAACAAGTGCCCTAGCTTCCTCCACATCTAGTTTTTTTCGTCCTCCTTGACCTTTACGTAGCGGATTTGATTGGCGCAGTCGCCATAACGCTACACGGTCTGGCACTCTTGACTCTAAATTCAGACTAATTGCCGCTTGTAGCATTGCTTCGGAGCCAATGCCAGTCAATGTTTCTAAAGCTAACAGCACTAAGTCCAGCTGAGTTTTGATATTGTCCCAATGAACTGAGTTTGGGGCTGGAAGCTTTATTAAATCCTCCCACTGAGAAGTCGGAGCGGGTGAATCGGCGGCAGAGTGCATAACTTTTAGCATAGGTGATCAGGCTAGTGAGGGCTGGTGCTGTTACCCATTTTGAAACCAGATCTTAAGGATTAAGGTTGGTTTCCAATCAGTATCAGCCGAAGCCGGGAGCTACAGCTTCTATTACTTTGGTGAACAGCAGAGGTCTTTGTCTTAACTCTATGATGAAAAACTGTTTTGAAAAAAGTATAATCTTAATCAATTGTGCTTTATCTGTCAAACACAAATAACTTTTTTTATTTTTTAGTAACAATGAACATTGGCATATAGATCATCCCTAGTATCCAATCGCTGTTCAAAATAGCCCAATTGTTCACTGGTGATTCTTTTAGTTATACTGTCTATCACAAGAAAAACCCGGATTTTTTCAAAAACCGGTGAGACCAGCGCTGCGGGAGGGTTTCCCTCCGCAGGCGACTGGCGAACCCGAAGGGGTTTCTCTGTTTTGTGATTTTAGTTTTAACCTATGTAAGCAATTGTCACACCAGTACCGCCATCAGCTTGTTCTGCTGCTTCATAACGGCTGACTCTTGGATGTTGCTTTAAGAAAGCGTGAATTCCTTGCCGTAGCTTACCCGTGCCATGTCCGTGAATAATCCATATTGGCCCTGTAGCTTCTGAAATTGCTTTGTCTAAAATGATTTCCGCATCCGCTACTCTACGTCCGCGTATATCTACCGTATTTTTAGACGTGCGAATTGCAGGAGTTTCTGGCAAGGTTGTGATTTTTGGCTCTGGTTTGCTCCTCGTCGCTTCCTTGACAACTGGTTCAGGTTTTTGACCATCTAATGATTCTACGTCTTCTAGTTTCACCGTCATCTTCATGATTCCAAAGCGGACAGTCAACTCTCTATCCTCATCTGGGGCGGTTAAAACTTCGGCTGTTTGCCCGAGTTTGGGTATACGGATGCGATCGCCCACTTTGGGAACAAATCCCACCTTCGGTTTGGGAGGAGGCTCTGGTATAAATTTACTAGCTATCTCTCCTAAAGCTTTTGTTGCGCTTTGAGCATCTTGTCCTGTTGGTTTACCTTGCTGCAAGCGGCGAATCACTTGAGCTATTTCGCCTTTAGCTTGGGCGATAGCCTGCTGGACTGCTACCTCCTGAGAGACACGCAAAGCACGCTCTCTTTCCTGCAATGCTGTGGCTTTTTCGGATACTTCTTTGTATAAACGTTCCGCTTGCTGCAACAAATCCTGTGCTTGTTCTGCTTTGGTTTCCTGACGGCGGCGTTGCGCTTCCAACCCAGCAATCACCTGATTGACTTCATCGGTTGCTCCTCCCAGTTGCGTTTTCGCACTTTCCACAACTGCTAATTTCAACCCCAGGCGTTGGGCAATTGTTAAGGCGTTGGAACGTCCAGGAATTCCCCAAAGGAGACGGTAAGTTGGTGAAAGGGTACTTTCGTCAAATTCTACAGAAGCATTTTCAAATCGGTCATCTTCGTATTTCAGCGCTTTGAGTTCACCAAAGTGAGTGGTTGCAATTGTCAACAGAGCATGGTCTGCGAGATATTGTAGGAGCGATATTGCCAAAGCACTTCCTTCAACGGGGTCTGTTCCTGCACCCACTTCGTCGAGGAGGATTAGGGAGGACGGGGGGAGAGGAGGAGTAGGGGGAGTGGAGGGAGCAGTGGAAGTAGGGGGAGTAAAATTAATGTACATTAACTCTTTTTCTCCCCCATCTTCCCCTACCTCGCCATCTTCCCCTACCTCCCCATCTTCCCCTACTTCCCCTACTTCCCCTACTTTAGAAGCTTCGTCTAGCGCTGATAAAATCCGACTAATGCGGCGGATGTGACCAGAAAAAGTCGATAAACTTTGCTGGAGGGATTGTTCATCACCTATATCTGCCAGCACCTTGTCAAACCACGGCAATTCCACTGGTTCCCGTGCAGGCACATATAAGCCGACTTTCGCCATCAATGCTGCCAAAGCTAGGGTTTTCAACGTCACAGTTTTTCCGCCAGTATTTGGTCCGGTAATTGTGACTACCCGAATTTGTGGCTGAACCAGCAAATCAACGGGAATGACAGAATGTCCTTGCTCGTGGTAATGCTGCCACTCCAAAAGTGGATGACGTAACTTCCGTAAGGTAATGCTTTCGTTTTCCTCTGGGTTAATGAAGCGTGGGGGATTTGCTTTTAGCCACAAACTATAACGCGCTTTTGCCAATGCCAAGTCCAAGGTAGTAACAATTGCTAACAATTGTTCCAAATCTGGCTTGACAGCCGCGACTTGCTCTGTTAATGTGCGACGAATTGCTTCTTCTTCTATTTGCTCTCTTCTGAGCAACTGCCGCAACTGGTTTCCCATTGGGACGATAGAATTCGGTTCCACATACAATGTTGCACCGCTGGTGGAAGTATCGTGGACAATACCGGGTATGGCGTCTTTTTGAGGCGCTTTTACGGGAATAACAAAGCGATCGCCCCTTTGAGTAATGATTTGTTCTTGGACGGCATTCGCTTTTACTTGTAAGATATTTTGCAGTTTTTGGGTGATTTGACTGCGTGATTGCCGTAAGGAAGTGCGAATTTCACCAAGTTTTTGGCTGGCGCGGTCAGTGACTTGACCCCTTTCGTCAATACATCTGTGAATTTCTTGTTCTAATTCTGGATAAGTCCGTAAATCAGTAATTAAATCATTGAGTACTGTTAAATCTGGGTGCTTGTCGATTACACGACGTACATTTCTGGTGCCTGCAAGAGTGGTGGCGATCGCCAACAATTCATCTCCCTGCAAAATTCCTTGCAGTTCGGCGCGTTCTAGGGAATCACCAATATCTTGGATTCCATCAAACGAAAGCCCCGTACCTAGGCGGTTTTCCAGTTCGTAAATTTCTTTTGTTTGTGCTAACAACTGCTCACTTTGGGATTGGGAGCCAGGAATTTGTAGATGGCGTGCAGCGATAGTCCCCAGCTTTGTTGCCGCGAAGGTAGACAAATGCTGGCACAGGCGTGACCATTCAAGTAATTCTAGAGTTTCAGATTGGATCAAGGACTGCTAATCTGACATGGGTTCTAAAATTATTGTAACAATTCTGTTCTCTAAGCGGCTTAACCTTTGCGGCTGAAATTGAGCAACGAACTGGGCTTTCATGCGTTGAACCACAAAATATGAATATTGTCAATAAATAAGAGTGTAAGGGTGTAATAATGTATACCCACTCCCGTTGATCGGTTTGAAGCCAATAGAGTTCAGATAAAGCTAAAAACTAATACTGGCGTAGGTTGGGGAGCCAGCGCGAATGACGGCTTTCCCGACCTAGGCAAGTCTGGCGTTTGAGGAACGAAACCCAACAATATCAAACGTTTGTTGGGTTTCGCGCTCCGCTCTACCCAACCTACCATTCTCTTAACTTCCCCTACTTCCCCTACACCCCTACACCCCTATTCCCCTACACCCCTAGTTACCGCCACCATCGCGCCACATCCCGTTGCTGCTTCACCACCTAATGCAAAGATAACTGGAAACAATGCCTTGATATCTTCCAGTAAGTCAGGGCGCGTGCGAAGAGATAGTTTATCAAGTGTATCTCGCCAGAGGGGAAAAAGTTCGGTAGATGGCATTTGTGACAAACCGGAAGCTAAGGCACTCAAAACATTGGCGCGAAGATACTCATTCTGAATTTCCCTGGCAGCAGCGAGGGCTTGTGGCAACAACTCGCTTGGCAGTTTGTCAGCTAAGGCACTCAAAATATTGGCGCGATACCTCTGATCCTGAATTTCCCTGGTAGCAGCGAGCGCTTCTGGCAACAACTCGCTTGGCAGTTTCTGTGCTAAAGCACTCAAAACTTTGGCGCGATACTCCTGAGACTGAATTTCTCTGGCAGCAGCGAGGACTTGTGACAACAACTCGCTTGGCAGTTTCTGTGCTAAAGCACTCAAAGCTTCGGCGTGATCGCTCTCATCCTGAATTTCGCTGGCAGCAGCGAGGGCTTTTTGCAGTACGAGTTCTTGAAGATTTGGTGGCAAATAGTTGACTAGTTCTGTCAGCGAGTTGACTTTCTGCTCTAGGTTTGGGTTTTGTAGAGCGTAAGCTAGTCCTTGTTCAGGAGTCCACACATTATTTTTGACTAATGCAAGCAGCAGTTCTACTGGTAAATTAGCTGCCAAACTATTCACGGATGTAGTTATCAAAGCATAGCGACACTGCAAACTTACAACTTGGGGCAGGGTTGATTCATTCCAATTCGCTTGTGCTAATTCCCAAGCACGAGAAATATCTGTGATGTAACCCGCAGTTTGTCCTAATTTCTCCCGCGCTTCAAACCAGCCATTGCTTGTTGTCTGTGACTCCTCCCGCAATAAGGAGTGAATTTCTTCTACCCGTTCAGCTTTTTCCAAATGCCAAAGTAAATGCTGATGAATGTAGCCATCATTAGGTAGGGTATGCCAAAGGTTTTTTTGAGTCTTTTGCCGATACCGTTCTAACAGTTGGCTGTGAACATCAAGTAAATTCAAACCCATTCCCGTAGGCGGAGATTTCATTAATCGACTACGAGCCACATCATGCAATAAGTCATGTATCCTGTAGCCTTTACACTCAACACCCCCGACAGATATAGGCGAATCAGACTGAAGTAAGGCATCATTCCAAAGTAGCTCTAAACGCTTATCAGCTTTTTTCTGTGATTCCATATCCCAGAGTGTCACTGCCATTGGTGCGGCTATTGTTACATCCTCTGGTAAAACCCCCAACCAAATAAAATTTTTCCAAGCTTGTTCGTCATACTCCCGCAAAGCTTTCAGGCTCAAATTAAAAGTTGCTTCTAAAGAGTTTTCTTGACGCGCCCCGTATAAGACTTTTAAGTTTGCAACCTCTTGTTTAAAAGCCGTTTCCAGCTTCACCCATGTCATTCCCCATTTAATTCTGGCTGCTACCAAATTCAGTGCGATGGGTAGGTATCCCACAGTCTGGGCTACTCTCAAAGCCTGTTGTTTCTCTACTGCTTCTATTTCTCGTTCTAAAGATTTAGAAAGTAATTCCAGAGATTCTTGTGGCGTCATCAAATTCAATTGTTGCAAAGAAGCACCTACACCATCAGCCACATCAGCACGCCGAGAAGTGATTAATAGCTGGGATTGGGAACTTGCTACCATAAAGGGTTTAACTTTATCTGGTTCCCAAGCATCATCAACTACCAGTAAAACTGCCTTATCACGTAGTAAGCTTCGCAAATGGGCTGAAGTTGCCTCTACATTAATGGCACGAAATTCATTGTCTCCCAAGGCTTGCACCCAGCTACTCAGCAGCGAGATAATATCTGGTTGTTGTCCCAAAGTTGCCCAAAGCACACCACCAGAAAAACGTTTTTGGATATCTTGATCATGGGCAAGGGCAGTAACTAAAGTTGTCTTGCCAATGCCCCCTAAGCCGTGAATGGCACTGATGAGCAAAGCACCAGCAGAAGATGTATTTGCCAGTAAACGAGTTTTGATTTTTACAGTAACTGGGCGATCAACAAAATTGGCAGGTAAACTCGGTGCTTGAAAAGGTCTGTCAATTGGGCGACGATAATTAATCGTGAGGCTGCCTTCTACCCCACCAACATTAATATTGTTGTTGCCCTTGATGTTTTGGAGAACATTTTCGTTGCCTGAAATTGTTTGTTCAACCTGAGACTGAATATGGGGAGCTAAACTGGTTACAGAAGCTTCAGCCTTTTGTGAGTTACCTAAAACTGGTTGTTCAACCTGAGAATGTCGCTTACGTTTTAATCTCCGACGATTCCCTCTCAAAAAGCCAGCTAACTTGGACAGAAAAAGTATTATCCGCTTCCATAACCTTTTCAAGCGTCTTTTCCGCACTGTTTTAACTTCCTATCTTTTAGCTTTTTGAGTTAGCTTTTTTACTTAATTGATAGTTGCACCATCTCCGACTCTGCCAAAAACTTTATTCCCATCACCCGCAGTATTCTGGACTGTGTTGTCATTCCCAGATATTGTTTGATTAAAGCTATTCACAACTTTAGAAATTGCCTCCGAATCTTCCTGCATCAACCGGGCAATTTCAGCAGCCAAATTTTTATCTTCATCAAGCAATTTCTTGAGTTGCTTCTGGAGTGTTTCTTTTGCATCTGAATCATCAGGAGAACTAGCCAATTCTTGAGCCGCACCTTTTGCCATTGGCTTTGTCTCTATCTTTGGTAGCAGCTTAGTCCACAAAGCCTTAGCTTTTTCCCAAGCATTAGCACCAAACCCTTTACCCAGTTCCTTACCAGTTTCTTCGGCTGCTTTCTCTCCTACTTTCAGTAGGTACGGTAAAAATGGGGTCAAGAAAGTCGTCAAAGTTACTATATCCATTTGCTGACTCTGAGTTTGAATAGGTACAAGACTAGTTAGTTCAAAAATATTATCGTAGCATTACTTAAATTTAATGTCAGGATAAGCACTTGAATTGACTAATTTTTTCTGGCGATCGCTTCTGAGACTAACTTTGTATTTAACGCTACCACTGACTACGAATTTAAATGAGTAACCGTGTAGAAAGTTACGCTAAAACCGAAAGCCTTACGAGATTTACTGGATCAAATATTTGACAGACGATTGCAACTGTGTTTATCTCTTGTCGTCTGCGTTCTCTGTTGCTTAGTGCGGTTTCATCCAAAAAACCCCTGCAAATCCCCCCATAATTTTGATACCCTATCTAAAACAGATTTGGGAGCATCAAGCGTGGATATTCAAATTGGGCGGGGAAAAACAGCTCGCAGAGCCTACGGTATAGATGAAATTGCTCTCGCCCCCGGTAATGGAACACTCGATCCAAGTTTGGCTGACACTCAATGGCGTATCGGCAATATTGAGCGCGAAATCCCAATTATTGCCAGTGCAATGGATAGCGTAGTTGATGTTCGTATGGCTGTGCTTTTGTCACAGCTAGGAGCATTGGGTGTTTTGAACTTAGAAGGAATTTACACTCGCTATGCAAATCCAGAGCCAATTTTAGACCGTATTGCCTCTGTCGGGAAAGAAGAATTTGTTCCCTTGATGCAAGAACTTTATGCTGAACCGATAAAAGCAGAATTAATTGAACAACGAATCAGAGAAATTAAACAACAAGGTGGTATCGCCGCCGTGAGTGCGACTCCGGTAGGAGCAAGCAAATTTGGTTCTGTAGTGGCAAAAGCTGGTGCTGATTTATTTTTTATACAAGCAACAGTGGTTTCTACTGCACACCTTTCTCCAGAATCTGTTACACCACTTGACCTGGCAAAGTTTTGTCAAGAAATGCCTATACCCGTGATACTGGGAAATTGTGTAACTTATGAGGTAACTCTCAATTTGATGAAAGCAGGCGCAGCAGCCGTACTGGTAGGAATTGGTCCTGGTGCAGCGTGTACCTCTCGTGGTGTGCTGGGTGTAGGTGTTCCACAAGCAACGGCGATCGCCGACTGTGCAGCCGCACGGGATGATTATTACCAAGAAACTGGCAAATACATTCCAGTGATTGCTGATGGGGGTTTAATCACGGGTGGCGACATTTGTAAGTGCATTGCTTGTGGTGCAGATGGAGTGATGATTGGTTCTCCCTTTGCAAGAGCTGCTGAAGCTCCCGGACGGGGATATCATTGGGGGATGGCAACTCCCAGTCCAGTCTTGCCACGTGGTACGCGCATTCGTGTCAGCACCACTGGTACCCTAGAGCAAATCCTCACTGGACCAGCACAGCTTGATGACGGAACTCATAATCTTTTGGGAGCCTTGAAAACGAGTATGGGCACTTTGGGGGCAAAAAATATTAAAGAAATGCAACAAGTGGAAGTTGTGATTGCTCCTTCTTTGTTAACCGAAGGTAAAGTTTATCAAAAAGCACAACAATTAGGTATGGGTAAATGAAGGGTATCTCACCACTGGCTAAACCGCACCCAAACTCTGTTTTATAGTGCGAACCATTAACAACTCACAAATCCCCCGGCTGTAATAGTCAAACGGAGTGATACTATTACAGCTAGGGGATAAGTTAATGAAATTTTTCTCGACTCTTAAACTCTTACTGGAAAAATCGCATATGTCGCCTAGAATAGAGATAGCGGAGACGCATGTTTCCGTTCACTCCTCACACCACACTCCGCCCGGACATGCTTCGGGCGGTTCCTTAATAATTAAATTATTTTTCAATAAGTTGAACATCCATATGCAAAAGTCTGTGTACCACTGCTAAGCAGTGGTTTTTGCTATGGTAGAATTTTCAGCAAAGTCTAACATATTAATAGGCGAAGGTTTATAGGCATGTCAGAAGGCGATCAAGTTACAGACTCTACCTTTAAACAGGAAGTACTCGATAGCGCAATTCCTGTTTTAGTTGACTTTTGGGCACCCTGGTGCGGACCTTGCCGGATGGTTGGTCCTGTTGTCGATGAAATTGCTATCCAGTACAAAGACCAAGTTAAGGTAGTGAAACTTAACACCGATGAAAATCCGAATGTTGCCAGCCAGTATGGCATTCGCAGCATTCCCACATTAATGATTTTTAAAGGTGGGCAAAAAGTTGATATGGTGGTCGGTGCTGTACCGAAAACTACACTATCTAACACTTTGGAAAAATATCTTTGAACACAACCGCCGGAAAACTGCTACAGAGTATTTGATTTCAAACAGCTTAAAGTAAAGATTTGTAAACAGTGGAGGGGCGACAATCGCCTCTCCATAAATTTATGAACTTTTTGGTTTAGCCAATGTTTGGGGAGTTTGTTTGTTGTCAGCAGTTATTTATAAAATAAATGTTAAATTATTGTAGGGATGTACTTTGCTGCGTCTGTTGCAAATATAACCACATATCGAACCGTTTGCTCTCATCAAGATAAAACTTCGTGTCAGTTGCAGGGTAAGGAGCAAAGAATATAAAAAACCTTTCCCCTTTCCCCAAGAAGTGCAAAACTAACTTTTGCAATCTTGTCTATAGGTTGGCGACGATAGCTGTCAACAGCGCCTTGGATTATCTTTAACAAAAGGTGCTTATTGTAGTCGAAAAATACCGAAAAGTCAATAGTCAAAAAACTTTAGACTTTGGACTCCGGGTAACAATTTATCATTCCAGATCAAATTTAGATAAAATGTAATGCCATTTTGGCAGCAGTTATCATGACCTCATCTGCGTCGTTTGACACATTAGAGTCTGTTCAAGCCGATATCGCTAAATTATTTGAAGACTTACCGATGTCAAAGCATCGGCAGTATATTATCCAGGCACTAGCTACTATAGTGCGTCTGGCTCACAAGAGTGAAGAAATTGAGCGCCTCGATTGGAAAATATTGTCATCTTCATTAACAGATATGGAGCGCGGTTTCCAGCTGTTTTATGCTTACCGACATGTTCGCAAAGTCGCTATTTTTGGTTCGGCTCGCTTATCGCCAGAAACACCAGAATATCGCATGGCGTATGAATTTGCTCGCGATGTCTGTCGATTAGGATTTATGGTGATGACAGGTGGCGGTGGCGGAATTATGCAAGCAGGTAACGAAGGTGCTGGACGGGAAAATTCTTTTGGCTTAAACATTCAGCTGCCCTTTGAGCAACAGGCAAACCCGATTATTGAGGGAGATCCTAAGCTGATTCACTTTAAATATTTCTTCACGCGGAAGCTGTTTCTCCTCAAGGAGAGTGATGCCATAGCTTTGTTTCCAGGTGGTTTTGGCACTCAAGACGAAGCTTTTGAGTGCATGACTTTGAGCCAGACAGGTAAGTTTGGTCCAGTACCTTTGGTATTAATTGACCACCCTGGTGGCGATTATTGGCGATCCTGGAGCGAATATATTGACAAACAACTAGTGCAAAAAGGTCTGGTTAGTCCTGATGACCCAAGTCTTTACACGGTGACAGACAACTTGGATGTCGCTTGCAATGCTATTACCAGTTTTTACCAAGTTTATCACTCTAGCCGTTACGTGGGCGATCGCCTCTTGGTTATCCGTCTCAAAGCAGAGTTATCGGATGCTGAGGTAGAACAACTCAATGCTGATTTCAGCGACATTCTTGTCACAGGACGCATTGAAAAAAGTCAGGCTTTACCGCAAGAAGCTCAAGATGAGACGTTTGAGCTACCGCGTCTGGTTTTGTACTTCAATCAAAGAGATTTAGGGCGGTTGTACCAACTGATCGCAGTGATTAACCGCATGGGGACTCCTTCAGCAGAAGAAAAGGCGCATCCAGAAAGGAAGTAGGGGGTTTGGATAATATCAAGTTTCGTACATAGCGGGTGCTCATTAAGCATTGAAGAAAGCACTTCTGTTGCTTCCCCTGTTCACGCGCTTGTGCTACAACGGGACGGACAGTTTGCCCTGGAGGGAAAACGCCAGGTGCTACAACGGGACGCCACATGCTTCAAGTCGGCACAGCCGCCCAACGCAGTGGCTCGGGAACCCCAACGCCCTTCGGGTTCGCCAGTCGCCTACGGAGGGAGACCCTCCTGCAGCGC